>JAKAWO010000127.1 GCA_021827255.1 Acidobacteriota bacterium
CGGTGACCTGGAAGCAAGGATCAGTTGCATGACTTCGGCCATTATAGGGGCGGCCTCGCGTCGCTTACAACTTGTTCCGCGTGGCCCGCGGATGTGTTAAACTCGGCCTTCTCCACACGTAAGAGTTCAAGGAGCCTTGGCCCAGCAGCCTATGGAAGAGATCGGCAAGGTGCTGCCTTCGATCTTCAAGCGTCAATTTCGCCGGGGAGACCCGCGCTTGGCGGAGGTTCTGGCCTCGCTCTGGCCCCGTGTGGCAGGCCAAGCCGTCGCACAGCATTCACGCCCGGTGAACTTTGGAGGCGGCACGCTGACCCTTGAAACCGATGGCGTCTGCTGGACCACGCAGCTCCAAGCGCTCTCGAAGGAGATTCAGGCGCAAGTCAATGCCTTCCTGGGCGGCCCCGTGATTAATCAGGTGAGAGTCCGCGCCGCTCCGGTGGCGGGAGAGGCCTGGAAGAAAACCCAGTGGAACAGGAAGATGGATTGATGGCGTTGACAGAAAAGGACGTCCGTTACGTCGCGGAGCTGGCCCACCTGGAGTTGACGGAGGAAGAAATCCGGAGATTCCTGCCGCAGCTCGATTCCGTCCTCCAATACGTTCAGAAACTGAATGAACTGGATACGGCCCGCGTTGAGCCCATGGCGCAAGTGACTTTGGCCGAAGCGGGAAATCCACCGCTGCGGACCGATCAAGCCCGCCGCGGTCTCACGCAGGACGAGGCGCTCGGAAACTCGCCCGAGCAGGGCGGCGGCTGCTTCAAGGTTCCCAAGGTCATCGAGCGGGAATAAGGCCATTGGCTCATGGAAGGCGCGAATCCATTGAGTCATCGGCCAAGGCCCATCGAGCGCCGCGCGACACTCTGATCATCCGGCGCTTCTCCCAGCCATCACGATGGAACTCACCAACCTCAGCATCAGCGCCATCCAGGATTTGCTCACGCGCCGGCAGGCTTCCGCCGAAGAGGTCGCGTGCGCCCACTTGGACGCGATCCAACAGAAAGATGCCGCGGTTCGCGCTTACCTTGCCGTGGCGGGCGAGCGCGCGATCGAGCAAGCGAGGGCGATGGACCGGCGCCTCGCCGCCGGCGAACCCCTGGGGCCGCTCGCCGGCGTCCCGATGGCAGTGAAAGATGTGATTCTCATTCGCGGGCTTCCCAACACGTGCGCCTCCAAGATGCTGGAGAATTTTACGGCGCCGTATTCCGCCACCGCCGTGGAACGGCTGGAGCAAGCGGGCGCCATCGTTCTGGGTAAGACGAATTGCGACGAATTTGCTATGGGCTCTTCGACGGAAAACTCCGCTTTCTTCCCAACCCGCAATCCTCACGACCTGGCTCGCGTGCCCGGCGGCTCGAGTGGCGGCTCGGCGGCGGCCGTCGCGGCCCGCATGGCCACGGTGGCGCTGGGATCGGATACGGGCGGCTCCATTCGCCAACCCGCTATGTTCTGCGGGGTTGTGGGCATGATGGGAACGTACGGGCGCGTCTCGCGGTATGGGTTGGTGGCTTTTGCCTCCTCGCTCGATCACATCGGCCCCTTCGCCCGTTCGGTGCGCGATGTGGCGCGCGTGCTGAGCGTCCTGGCCGGCGGCGACCCGCTCGACTCCACTTCGGCCGTCGTTCCCGTGCCCGATTATGAGGCCACGCTCGAGGGAAGCGTGCAGGGCTTCAAGGTTGGCGTGCCGGAGGAGTATTTCAAGGGGCTCAGTCCGGAAATCGGCGACAACATTCAGAAAGGCATTGACGTTCTCAAGACCTTGGGCTGCGAGATCGTTTCCATCCGCCTCCCCCACACCGAATACGCCATCGCCTGTTATTACATCATCTGCACAGCGGAAGCGAGCTCCAACCTGGCGCGCTACGACGGCGCGCGCTACGGCTTTCGCGCCGGGGAGTACTCGGGCTTGCGCGACATGTACAAGAAGACGCGCGACCGCGGCTTTGGCGCGGAGGTCAAGCGGCGCATCATGCTCGGCACCTACGTGCTGAGTTCCGGCTATTACGACGCTTACTACCTGAAGGCCCAAAAGGTCCGCGCGCTGATTGCGCGCGATTTTGTCGAGGCGTTCGATGAGGTGGACGCCATCGTGACGCCCACCTCCCCGATTCCGCCTTTCAAGCTCGGCGAGCGAGTGGACGATCCCCTCCAGATGTACCTCGCCGACATTTACACCGTCACCGCCTCGCTCGCCGGCATTCCCGGCATCTCCGTTCCTTGCGGAAAGACGCGGGGCCATCCGCCCCTGCCCGTCGGGATGCAGATCCTCACCCGACACTTTGACGAAGCGCGCTTGCTCCAGCTAGCCTACGCTTTCGAAAAAGCCGGCGGGTTTGAAATCAGCGCTTAGCCCTGGGAGATTTCACCGGCCGGCTCGCGCCCGCGAGCTGCGAGCCTGAGTTCCGAGCGGGCCCTCGAGCCGCGGTGTATGATGCCGGAATGACGAGTCATTTAGAGCGCGGAAGCCCATTGAGGTCCACCGCCCTGGTCCTCACGGCCAACGCTTGCATGTTGGTTTTTGGAATCATCCTGCTGCTGATGGGCTCGCTTTTGCCAACCCTTGCCCTCAGCGTTGTGCAGGCGGGGAGTTTGGGATCGTTTCCGTTGGCAGGAATTCTGGCGGCAACCGTTTTCATTGGGCCGGTGCTCGACACCGCTGGCGCTCAGCCCGTCTTGGCCGTCGCCCTCGCCTTGATTGCCGGCTCGCTCGCGCTTATGCCCGATTGCCACAGTTACGCGGAGTTGGCGGCGGCGGCGTTGGCCTATGGCTTGGGAGGCGGAGTTCTGAACACAGCCACGAACGCGCTGGTGGCGGATTTGCGCGCCGAGGGGCGCGGCGCGGCGCTCAATCGGCTCGGATTTTCTTTCAGCCTGGGCGCCTTGGCCGCGCCGCTGCTCATCTCCTGGGCGGGCGATCGAGGCTCGGCGTTAAAGGCCAGCGCCCATCCCGCGGCGCTGGGCGAAGCCTTTGTGTTGCGCCTCATGGCCGTTGGCGCGGCGGCGATTCTGATTCCGGTCCTCGGCTTGCGCTTTCCCGCGCCCGCGCGCCAAGGCACGCGCCTCGCCGATTTGCTCGGCGTCCTGAACAATCCGCTGCTGTGGCTTTTTGGGCTGCTGCTGTTTTTTGAGTCCGGCAGCGAAAACTGCATGTTCGTGTGGACAGGCAAAATCGTCGCGGGCGTGTTCCGGCTGGCTCCATCGAGCGCCGCGTTGGCGCTGGCCGGTCTGACGGCAGCGATGGGCATTGGACGCCTGTCGGCTTCAGGGTATCTTCGGCTTCTCGGCAGCCGAAAGACTCTGCTGTTCTCCGCGGCGCTGACGGTGACCGGCGCGGCGGTCACTTATGCCGCAAAAGATTTTGCCTGGGCGCTTGTGGGATTGATGGCCGTGGGCCTTGGCATGTCCTCGATTTTCCCCACCGCGCTGGGGGTTGCGGGCGACCGCTTTCCGCGCGAAACGGGCACCGCGTTCGGGGCGATGATGACAGTGGCGCTGATCGGAGGGACGGCCGGGCCGACGGTCGCCGGCCTGCTGGCCCGGCGCGACCTCACCGACATTTTGTGGATTCCGATGGTTGCCGCGGTTGCGGTCGGCATTCTCACCGTGGTCGTGACGTAGAGACGTTCCGCTGGAACGTCTCGTTTTGGAGACGCCGCAGCGGGGCGTCTCTACAAAAAAAAGAGGGACCGCTTCAGGAAGCGGTCCCTCATAGTTTAGGAGGGGCGACTTGCGGTTAGAAGCTCAAGCGCGCGCTGAACTCGAACTGGCGGAAATTGTTGCCGTGGCGCGCGAAGCTGGTAGTCCCGGTGACCTGGCCAAACCCGCCGTTGCTGCAGCCGCCGTTCTTAAGGCTGTCGCAACTGCCGCTCGGGTTGGAGAAAGTCGGCGTGTTGGTGAAGTTGAAGGCCTGGGCGCGGAACTGGAGGTTGAACCGCTCCGTGAGCTTGAAGTTGCGGAAGAGCGCCGAGTCCATATCGAATTGATGCGGCCCGTGAAGCGGGTAGAAAGCCGATGTGCCAAAGCGCGCCGTGTTCACGCCTCGGAAGCAACTCGGATCAAACCAGTCCTGTCCTGGGCCGATGTTTTTGGGGGTGACAATGCTGCTGCACAGGCGATCCGGCCGCTGGCTGTTGAAGGGGGCATTCAAGGAAGAGCCGGACGCGCTCATCCCGACGACCGAGCCTGAAACGGAGCTAATCAGGCTGCTGAGCTGCCAGCCGCCGAGGATTTTGGCCGGGACGCCAGTTTGGGCAAAATGCTGGCCAGCGCCGAAGGGAGGCTGCCAGATGAATTCCGCCTCGAAGTTTTGCGGCCGGTCGAACGGGGCCAGGCCGCGGTTCAGGTAATAGTATTTTGGATTCTCAATAGAAGCCGAGCTTTTCTCATCATTGACACCCGACTCGCCAATCGTCTTCGACCAGGTATAGGCTAGGTGCACGTCAAAGCCCCGGCTGAAATGGTGCTCGAGCGTGGCCTGGAGCGAGTCGTAATGCATATCCCCGATGGGGGTGATGAGCACGGTCGCGCCCGTGCGGCAGCCGAGGGCGGTCGAGGCGGTGCTGGGGCAAATGGTCTTGTTGCTGCCGTTAAAGTTGTACGGCTCGCTCGCCGTGCCGCCGCCGGGATAGCCGGCATTCAAGTTCCACCAGCCTGTCAGATTGACCGTCCGCGTGGCCACATAGCCTGCCTGCGCCACCCAGCCGCCAGGCAGCGCCTTTTGGATGCTGAAGTTCCACGATTGAATGTATGCGCGCTGGACATGGTTGGCTGGAGTGGTGACCAGGTTGACGTTGCCCGCGATCGGGTTGGAGGCGGACGTCAGGCTCGGAAGCACAGCCGGCGGCACGATGCCGACGGGCAGGGTTCCACCCGCGCCGAAGCAGAAGGAGGGGTAAGTCGCGCACTCGCCGCCCGGCGTGTTTTGCACGTCCTGGGGGCTGAGCACGCCGGCCGCCGTCAGTGAGTTCGGGGTACCTTCGGCCAGCGGAATGAGGATGGGGAAGTTGGTCCGGATGTCATCAATCAGGTTAAAGGGATCGGTGGTGATGCCGTAGCCGGCGCGGAGCACCAGGGAGTTGGTGGCCCGGTAAGCCAGGCCAATGCGCGGCGAGAATTGTTTCTTGCTGACGCTCACGCCGCAGTCAATCGGATTGCCGCCCTCGCCGCAATTCAACATCTGGCCGGTCGTGAAGTCGTACCGCTCAACCCCCGCCGGAACGCCGGCGCGGGTTGGGAAGGGATCGTATTCCCAGCGAACCCCGTAGGTTGCCGTCAGCCTTCGAGTGACCTGATAGGTGTCACCCGCGTAAAGCGCAATCTCATGCGTCACGGTGTGGAAGAAGTTGGGAACCTGAATGTTCCGGCCCCAACCGTTATCGAGGCCCAGCAGGAAGCTGGCAAAGTCGTTGTAGTTATTAGAAGAGCTCGTGTGGCCGCTGCTGCTGCAGTTGCCGCACTGGGTGGGGCCGGAACCAAAGCCGAGTCCTCCCGCGGCGGGCCACGACGTTCCGCCCGCATTCCACTCCGGCTGCTCCTGGTTGAGGTGCTGGATCATGTAGGCGCCGCCAAACTGGACGGTGTGCTTGCCGTGAATCCAGTTGGCGTCGCCGCTCCAGAAGAACTGCGGGTCGTTGCGGAAATAAGGCATGAAGTTGTACTGCGTTCCGAGGAGGCCGAAACCGCTGATGTTGAGCTGCGGCGTGCTTCCCTCGAAGGGCCGCGTGCCGTTGGTGCCGGGGATGCCCAGCGCCAGACCCTCATTGGTGGCGAGGTTCAGTTGTTGAGAGTTCGTGACCATGCGGGTGAAGCCGAAGTTGCCGTCAATCACCAGATTCGGCGAGGCCACATAGTTGCCGGTGGCGCTGAAAGTAATCGTGTGGCCGTTGCCTTTGCCCGGGTTCCCGATGTAACCGCTCACCCCGTTGCCCTGCAAGGCGTTGCCGAAGATGGTGGGGTTGATGGTGTCGTAGCGAAGGTACCCAATGTGCCCGAACATGGTGAATTTGTTGGTGGCGTTCCAGTTGATTTTGTCGTCGGTGGTGAAGCGGTTGAAGTGAACGTCATCGTTGAAAATGTAGTTGTTCGAGACTTCACCGTTATTGGTGCTCGAAATATTCGGCGCGGGCATCATGGACATGATCTTCTGGGCGATGGGGCTGAGGCGGGCGGTTGGTATCACGTTGCCGCACATGCCGGCGGAGTTGGCCTGGGACGGCAAGCAAAGGGCGTTGTAGAGCGGGCTGGAAGGATTGTCCGAGGCCATGATCTGGGTTCGACTGTTGCCGTTGGCAATTCCGGTTGCCGGATCGTAGATGATGTCGCCGTTGGGCTTGGTGACGCCGGCAGCCGTGCCCGGCAAGCCTCGCAAATCGCCCTTGATCATGGCCGGGGTCGGAACGCCGGTCGTTGCGTGGGCGAAGGTATAGTCGCGGGTGAACTCGACGTTGGAGAAAAAGAACACTTTGTTCTTCTTGATGGGGCCGCCAATGCTGGCGCCAAATTGGTTATAGACGTCTTTTGGCTGGCTCGTAATGCGGTCCCGTGGAGCAAAGAACTCGAGCGCTTCCAGCTTGTTGTCGTAATGGTATTCGTAAGCATCACCGTGAAATTGATTGGTGCCGCTCCGGATTTCCACATTGGCGGCCGTTCCGCCCGCGAAGCCCTGGTTCACGTTGAAATTGTTGGTGCTGACGTTGACCACCTGGATGGCATCGGACGACGGGATGTACGCCGAGTTCTCCGGCACCCAGATGTTCCACTGGCTTACGCCGTCAATTTGAATGCTATTGCCCAGGTCGCTGCTGCCGTTCGAGAAGAACGACAGGGCGCGCGAAGGGTTGGTGGGGATGGAATGGGCGCTTGACGGAGGGGTGAGGCCAGGAACCGCTCGGAACAACCCTTCGAAATTGTTGCCGGGCGGCATGGGGATGTTCTCGATCTGCGTGGCAGTGATGTTGTGGTGGACATTGGCATGTGTGGTTTGTAGCAGCGGCGCCGCGCTGGTCACCTGGACGGTTTGTGTGACCGCGCCGAGCGCCATTTTCGCGTCCACGCGCGCGGAGGAATTGTATGCCACCAGGACGCCGGTCCTGGCGAAAGATTTGAAGCCTTTCGCTGAGACCTTCACATCGTAGGTTCCGGAGGGCAGAGTGGTCACCGTATAGGTGCCCGCTGAGCCCGTCACGGCGCTGCGCGTCAGATGGGTCTGTTCCTGAGTGACGGTAACCGTCGCGCCGGGCACGGCCGCGCCTGAGGGGTCCGTCACCGTGCCGACAATTGAGCTGTAAAGAACCTGCGCGTCTGTCGGACGCGCGAAAGCCAGGAACATTATCCCCGCAACCACAATGAAAAACGTCCCAAACCACCTCGCCCTGCGTTCGAACATTGCTTGCCTCCTTGCGCGTGATCTTGTGTCGTGCTCGTGGCCCGACGCGGGGCTCGCCCCTCAGTCGAAAGGGAAGCTCAGCGGCTCTCGGCCCACGCCTTAGAAGCGTGGCGAGCGTTCCGTTCCCCTCCGGGAGGTTTTGATCTCCCCGCGCAACGACCCTCGAATGTGACCCGACGCAATATGGAACCAGTTCCCGAAAGCCTGACAGCCACCCCCGCCCTCGGGATGAACGTACTTGTATCCCACGATTCGCTCCGTGTCAAGAGGAATTTTCGGGATGTTTCGGGGCCACTTTAACCGCGGCCGATGCCTCGGATTGAGGCCGAGCTAACGCTGACATGTCATCATAAACGCCAGCGGCAGGCGAGTGTTCGCCGTTCCGCGGGCGCGGGGCGGAAGATGTTTAGAACGAGTGCTGAGATGCAAGCCCAGCGGTGCATAATAGGTTTGTGGCGCAAGCAACCCAGGTTCAAGGCGGGCTCGCAACCTATCTTCTCCGGATGGCTGAAGGCGGCGAGCGCACCCAGTTCGTCGAGCAGGGTTTGTATCGGTCTCGGCGCTTCAGCTACGCGCAAGTGACGGAACGGGCGCTCAGCTTTTCCCGCTGGCTCGAGGAAAAAAATCTGGCCAGCACCGGGCATTCGGAAGCTCCGAGGGTCGTTCTTTGGGCCCGGCCCGGCGCGCGCTGGGCGATGGCCTTTTACGGGTGCGTGCTAGCGGGAACCGTCATCGCGCCGGTGGACGCGGGCTTTTCCGCCGATTTCGTCCGACAGGTCGCAGAGCGCATTGGAGCGTCTTTGCTGATCTCCGATCGCGCCACGGAGAAGGCGCTCGAGCCCGCGAAGTCCTCCTGGACTTATCCGCGCTTCGCACTGGAAGAGATTGAGGGTCTGCCCGCGGCCGGGAGGCGCTCCGACCCGGCTCCCACGGCTGAGCGTGACACGCTGCTTGAAATCGTTTATACGTCGGGCACCACCGCACAACCGCGCGGCGTGATGATCACGCACGGAAATCTGCTGGCCAACCTGGAACCGGTCGCCAAGGAAATT
>JAKAWO010000128.1 GCA_021827255.1 Acidobacteriota bacterium
AATAGTCGTGAAGGGGCCTTCCGGCGCTATCGTCTAGGGGTTAGGACGTCAGATTCTCAATCTGAAAACCCGGGTTCGATTCCCGGTAGCGCTACCACATCGCGGGATACAAAAGCCAGACCGTTTGTCTCAAGATGCTCGAAACCGGCTTCGTCCACCGCCCTCTGAATTCAACTGTACGGCCGGCGCTCGCCGCAGCGAAGTCCGCCTCAGAAAGAATGGGATAGGGCAACCCCGAGTTGGCAGGGACCGGCCCGATCCGCTATAATCAAGGCTCGCAGCGGCGATCGAGCGGCACGCATCCGGGCTCGGCGCCGGACGCGAAACCCTGCCATGCTGAAGCGTCTGCGCCCACTTCTGCCTTATCTCACCCGTTATAAGAAGCGGTATGTGGTGGGGCTCTCGGCGCTGGTCATCACCCAGCTTGTGGGCGTTATCATTCCGCTCCTTGTCAAGGGCGGGATTGATAGCTTGAGTGAAGGCGTGACCCGCCAGCGCCTTCTTTTTTACGCCGCCCTGTTGCTGGGCGTGGCGCTCACCAAGGCAGTTTTTCAGTACGGGATGCGCTGGGTGCTGATCGGCATCTCGCGCGACGTCGAGTACGATCTGCGCAACGACCTGTTCCGCCACCTGATGCGCCTGTCGCCGCGGTACTACAGCGAAAACCGGACGGGCGACCTGATGTCGAAGATGACCAACGACCTGAGCGCGGTCCGCAACATGGTCGGGCCGGGGATCATGTATTCGGCCAACATGCTGGTGATGGGCCCGGCGGCGATCGCGCTCATGCTCTACATTGACCCGAGGCTGACGCTTCTCTGCCTGCTGCCGCTCCCGCTGGCTTCTCTCACCGTGAAGTTTTTTGGACAGAGGATTCACGACCAGTTCGAAAAAGTGCAGGCCCTCCACTCCGAGCTGGTTGAGCGAGTGCGCGAGAGCCTTGCCGGTGTTCGCGTCGTGCGCGCGTTTTGCCAGGAGAAAGCGGAGATCGCGTCCTTCGAGCGGATGAATCAAACTTACGTGGACCGGAACCGGCGGCTGATCTGGATTCAAAGTTTCCTATGGCCGGCGCTGGCCCTGCTGTTTGCGATTTCGTTTCTGCTGATCATGGTAGAAGGCGGCCGCGACGTTCTGCGGGGCGAGATTTCCATCGGCAGCTTCACCGCCTTCAACATCTACCTGATGTACCTCATCTGGCCGATCATCGCCCTGGGCTGGGTGACGAACATCGTTCAGCGTGGGCTGGCATCGCTCGGAAGGCTTTGGGTGATCTTCGACGCCGAGCCTCAGATTGACGACCGGCGGGCGAGGCCGGCCGCCCTGCCGACGATCCGCGGCGAAATCGAGCTGCGCAATTTGAGCTTCAGCTATAACGGCAGCCCGATCCTCAACAACATCAGCCTGAAAATCGCCGCCGGGCGCACCGTGGCCATCGTGGGCGCGACCGGCTCCGGCAAATCCACCCTGGTGAACCTGATTCCGCGACTCTACGACTCGCCGCCGGGCACGGTACTGATTGACGGCGTGCCCATCCAGCAAATTCCATTGGCCACCCTGCGACGCCACATCGGATTTGTCTCGCAGGAGCCTTTTCTCTTTAGCGAGACGGTGCGCGGAAACATCCGGTTCGGGGCGCCGGAGGCGAGCGATGCGGAAGTTACCCGCGCCGCGGAGATCTCGAACATTCTGCCGGAAATTCAGGCCTTTCCAAAGGGCTTTGAAACAATGGTCGGCGAGCGTGGCCTCACGCTCTCCGGCGGGCAGAAACAGCGGGTCACCATCTCCCGAGCCGTGCTTCGAGACCCGCGCATTCTGATTCTCGATGACGCGCTTTCGAGCGTGGACACCGGCACAGAGGAGAAAATTCTGAACCAACTGACCGGAATCCTCGCCGGCCGGACGACGATCCTGATTTCTCACCGGATTTCGACGATCCGGAATGCCGACGAGATCGTCGTCCTCAAGGACGGCGCCATCGTCGAGCGGGGCTCGCATGAAGAATTGCTAGCCCTGAACGGCCACTACACGGAGCTTTATAACCGGCAGTTGATTGAGGAAGCCCTGGAAAGCGAGGCGTGAACGCTTGGGCGGTGAAGAGCCGACCAACGGCGGACACCCCTCGAGCGCCCTCGCCCAGACCTCTATGAGCCAACTCGCGCTGCCGAACCTCCGTTCACGCGCCTGGGGCCTTCTGCCACCTGGCTCCGGGCGCTCTGGAAATGCCCATGCCTGACGGCTTTCACGAAGAAGAAGTTCTCGGCAAAGCCTATGACGGACGGCTGATGCGGCGTCTGCTGCGCTATTTGCGTCCTTATCGGCGGGTTGTGTTCTTTGCCCTGATTGCCATCTTCTTCTACGGCATTCTGCAGGCGGTTCCACCTTACCTTCTGAAAGTTGAGGTGGACCGATACCTGGACCCTACCCACCAGAACCCCATCCCTGCCTTCCTGGCTCACCTTTTGAGCGCGAATCCGGTTGTGGGCATCGCTCAATTGTCGTTTTTGTTTTTCCTGCCCAGCGTCCTGTTGACCTTCATCCTGCAATTTGCCCAGACATTTGCCATGCAGTTGGTAGGGCAAAAGGTGATGTATGACTTGCGCCAAGAAATCTTCACCCACCTGCAGCGGCTGGAGATGAGCTTCTTTGACCGGAATCCGGTGGGCCGCCTGGTGACGCGCGTTACCACGGACGTGGACGTGCTGAACGACCTGTTCGCCTCGGGGGTGGTGGCGATTTTCGGCGATTTCTTTACGCTGCTCAGCATTCTGGTGGTTATGCTGAGCTTGAGCTGGAAGCTCGCGCTGCTGACCTTCACCGTCCTGCCGCTCATCGTGCTGGTGACGATTTCCTTCCGCAAAGCGGTCCGCGAGTCTTACCGCCGAATCCGCATCGCCATCGCCCGGATCAACGCCTATTTACAGGAACACCTCACCGGGATGAGCGTGGTTCAGCTTTTTAACCACGAGGAAAAGAGCTTTGAGGAATTCGACAAAATCAACCGCAGCCACATGGAAGCCTATAAAGACTCCATCATGGCTTACGGACTTTTTTACCCTGCGGTGGAATTCCTGGGGGTGCTGGCCATTGCGATCATCCTCTACTACGGCGGAGGCATGGCGCTCCTCGGAACGCTGACGGTCGGGACGGCCATAGCCTTCATTCAATACTCGCAGCGCTTTTTCCGCCCCATTCAGGACCTGAGCGATAAGTACAACATCTTGCAGTCGGCCATGGCCAGCTCGGAACGGATCTTCAAGCTGCTGGACACGCCGGTCGCGATTCACGATCCTCTCCAGCCCAAACCGCTTGTGGCACCCGAAGGCCGAGTGGAGTTTCGCAACGTGAGCTTCGCTTACCGCGAGCCTCATCGGGTGGTTGAAAATGTTTCTTTCACGATCGAGCCGGGCCAAACGGTGGCTGTGGTAGGACACACGGGAGCGGGCAAGACCACCCTGACGAGCCTGCTCCTGCGGTTTTACGAAATCGCCGAAGGCCGCATTCTGTTTGACGGCGAGGACATCTCAAGCCTACGTTTGCGCGACCTGCGCAAGAATTTCGCCATTGTGCTGCAGGACCCCTTCTTGTTCTCGGGAACCATCGCGAGCAACATCCGTTTGGGAACAGAAACTATCACGGATGAGCAGGTGCGCGAGGCCGCCCGGCGGGTGGAAATCCTCGACTTTATTGAGACTTTGCCGCGGGGATTCGATGAGCCAGTCCGTGAGCGCGGCGCCACGCTTTCTGTCGGTCAAAAGCAACTGCTTTCCTTTGCCCGAGCGCTGGCGCACAATCCCCGGATTCTGATTCTGGACGAAGCCACCTCGAGCGTGGACCCGGAAACGGAAAGCCAGATCCGCGAAGGCCTGCGCGGCCTGGTGGAGAACCGGACTTCGCTCATCATCGCCCATCGGCTTTCAACCATTCAGAACGCCTCAAAGATTATTGTGATGCACAAGGGCCGCGTCAGAGAGGTGGGCACTCACCAGGAGCTGCTGGCGCGGCGCGGGATCTACTACAAGCTGTATCAACTCCAGTACAAAGACCAGGAGATCCCGATTGAACCTGGCTTGTTTCCAATGGAGGCTTCAGCCCTGGAGAGTGATCGGGAGCCGCAGGAGGCAGGCGGATGAGGACGTCCAAAGCCTGTCTCATGATAGTGGCCGGAGAACGTTCGGGCGAGGTTTACGGCGCCGCCCTGGCCCGGGCGTTGCGAACCCGTGCGAGCTCGATCGTGATCTTCGGCTGCGGGGGCGAGGCCATGCGCCAAGCAGGGGTTGAGACGGTGGTGGACGCCCATCAGATCGCGCTGATCGGAATCAGCGAAGTTCTCGCCGGCCTGCCGCGCGCTTGGCGGGCGCTCTCGCGGCTGACCCGTGAGGCGGCACGCCGCCGGCCCAACGGCGCCGTGCTGATTGATTTTCCGGATTTCAACCTTCGACTGGCGCGAAGGCTCAAGCGCCTCGGCGTGCCGGTGATTTACTTCGTCAGCCCACAGGTTTGGGCGTGGCGCGCCGGACGGCTGACCGAGCTCCGCGCCACCATCCGAAAGATGCTTTGTATTTTCGACTTTGAAAAGGAGATCTATCAGCAGGCAGGAATTCCGGTTGAATTCGTGGGCCACCCGCTGATGGACTTGGCGGGCGTCGAATCATCGCGGGAAGAGTTTTTTGCGCGGGCTGGGCTTAAGGCTGGCGTCCCTACCGTCGCGCTGCTGCCGGGAAGCCGCATGAGTGAAGTCGTTCACCACCTGCCGCGCATGCTGGAGGCCGCCACCGAAATCGCCGCGCGGCGTCCCCTCCAGTTTGTGCTTTCTGCGGCGCCTGCCCTGGACATGCCGCGCCTCGAATCGCTGATGAGGCGGCGTTACGCCGGTGCGGCCCCGCTTCGCAGGGTTACGGGCATGACCCACGGCGCGCTTGAGCATTCGACCCTGGCGATTGTGGCGAGCGGCACGGCGACCCTTGAGGCCGCGATGTGCGAGCGGCCGATGATTGTGGTTTACCGCGTCTCCCCCGCCACCGCCTGGTTCGCGCGCCGGCTCGTGAAGGTTCCGTTTTACAGCATGGTGAACTTGCTGGCGGCGAGAGAGGTTGTGCCGGAGTTGATTCAAAACGATTTTAGCGCGAAGAATCTTGCCCGGCAGGCGGAATTTTTGCTCAACCACCCGGAAGCGCGGGAGAAAATGGTGGAGGGATTGCGCGGCGTGAAGGGAAGGCTGGGCCCAGGCGGCGCCATCGAGCGGGCCGCAGAAGCGGTGTGGCGCGAACTTGAGTTGGGCGGGGCATCCCTGTCCGCCGCCTAACGCATCCACCATTTAGAGGACGGAGCGGGGGGAAGGCCACGCACCTGCCTTATGGCAATTGAGGTCCAGAGGTTTAAGGATGAGAATCCGGCCATCGCGGGCGGCCCAATCGCGCATCGGAGCAACTCGGCCGATTGAGGGGACCTCTCGGTCTGTCGGGCGACAGGGCGGGGCGCAATTGAGCGCCCGAATCATGGCGCTTGCCGTGTTGCTAATCCTTCCCGGCGCGCTCACCGCCCAGACAACGGCCAGCTTCACCGTTCAGCGATATACGATTGATGCCGAGCTTTTCCCCGCCGCCAACCTGCTCTCCGCGACCGCAAAGATCGGATTCACCCCGGCGAGCGATCTTTCCTCCGCCGGCTTCCAATTAAACAGCGCCTTGCGGGTCGAGAAGGTTACGGACGCTGCCGGGCAGGCGCTCGAATTCCAGCAGAACGGTCTGAGCTTGCAAGTGAATTTCCGTTCCCCGCTGCCGTCGGACCAGCCTTCCAACATCACCGTGACTTACAAGGGAACGCTGAATTCCGCGGTGGGAAGCCCGTTTGAGGGGGTTAAACTTGCTTCGGTATCGAGCCAGGGCTCCTATCTGCTCTACGCTTCGGATTGGTTCCCTGTCCGGCCGCCCGGCCTGGATCGTTTTGCGGCGACGATCCACGTTACCGTTCCCGACAATGAGACGGTGATTGCTTCGGGCATGGCTTCGACTCCGGCGCAACAGGTCGGGACCAAGACCTATTCCTTTCAGTACAACCGCAGCGCCTTTCCTGGAACCGTTTTGGCGGGCAAGTACACGGCCCATCCTTCCATCGAGAGTAATGGAAACATCGTGGTGTACGTCATGTCGGGAGAGAAGGGTCTGGCCAAGAGTTACGGCGATGCAGCGGATAAAATCCTGAGCTATTTCTCGGCGAAATTCGGCTCGCTGCCGGACGGGCACCTGGATGTGGTCGAAATCCCGAACGGGACGGTCGGCGGATATGCGGGGCCGGGCGTGGTGGCGATCGCTCAACGCGGATTCACTGACCCGACCGACACTCGCTTGCTGGCGCTCGAGATAGCGCGCCAGTGGTGGCCTTGCCTGGTGAGCCCCGCCACGCCCAACGACGCTTTTCTTGACGACGGCCTGGCCACGTACTCCGCCGCGCTTTATGTTCGGGCGTCGGAAGGGCAGGCGGCGTTTGAGGACCTGATGCACCAGACGGAGATCGGCGCCCTGACCCATGAAGAAGTCGCGCCCATCGCCGAAGCGGGAAGCTTGCAGGATTACACGCCCGAATACCACTCGGTGGTCTATCAGAAGGGCGCCATGGTCTTTCACATGCTCCGCGGGGCGATTGGCGATCCGGCATTTTTCAAGACCCTCCAGACAATGGCGAAGCAGGACGCGGGGAAGACCATCACCACCGCCGGCTTCCAGAAGCTCGCGGAGGAAGTAAGCCATCAACCCTTGACTTACTTCTTCGCGCAGTGGGTCAGTTCGACCGGCGTGCCGCAGTTTACGGATTCCTGGGATATCTATCGGGTGGGCAACCATTATCAGGCGGTCGGCACGATTCGGCAGGACCTGGATATCTTCCGCATGCCGGTGGAGGTTCGCGTCTATTCGGAGGGCCGGCCGCCGGTGGACTCGCGCGTGGATATGGTGGGAACGCGGGCGAATTTCGCCATCAACACGCTGACCCGGCCAACCCGGATCGCTATTGATCCCGGCAGTAAGATCCTGAAACTGGACAACCACCTGAAATTGCAAGTGGAGATCGCGCGGGGCGACCAGTTGATGCAAGAGCAAGCCTATCTCGAAGCTATCAAGCAATATCGCAAGGTGACCGCGCTCGACAAAAACGACTCCCTGGCCCATTACCGGATGGGACAGATTTATTTCCTCTTACGGAACTACAACGCCGCCGCTGACGAGCTGCGCGCCGCGCTCGACGGCGACCTCAAGCCCCACTGGATTGAAGTGTGGGCGCACCTGACCTTAGGCGAGATTTTTGACGCCACCGGGCAGCGCGACCGCGCAATCAATGAGTACCAGAAAGCGCTCCAAACTCACGACAATTCCCAGGGCGCTCTCAACCTGGCGAACCGTTATATTCAGAAGCCCTACACCCAGCCGCCCAGCAATGGTTGAGGCGCTCCCGCCGCACCCAGAAGACAGCCGTTCCGGACCGCTGGGTACGGCCCGACGCGCGCTTTCATCCGCTTTTGTATCGCAACCCAGTGAGCCGCGGCGCCTCAACACCCCGATGCTGAATCAGCACTTTGTAGATTGAACCCATCGCCGACGGATAGAGCAGCCTTTTCAGCTTGAGCCGCGCTTGAAGCTTTTCGATCTCGGGGGCGCTCAGGTCGAACAGATCGCCGAAACGATTAGCCTCGCCAAGTGCCATCAGGAATCGCTCCTGGGTCGTGAAGCCGGTCACTTCCAGACCGGCGTTTTGCCCTGCCTCCATCAAAAGGCTGAAGTTGACGTGGGCCGTCAGGTCCTGCTCGCCGGGAAAGTCGTAGAAAGTTTCTGAGGCCACGTGCCCACGATAGGCCATCAGGGTTCCTCGCGGCCGAGCCGGCGTGTAAAGGTTTTCGCCTACGTCGCCGTAATCAATAGTGAGGGCGAAGCCCCGGGCGAGCTTTTCCGCGAGCCTCCGCGCGTAAGGCTCGATGCCTCGGTTGACCTCCACGCGCTGGCCTTCTTCGATCTGTTTCGCATAGCGCGCGATAGCCTGGCCGATGGCGGGATTGCTGATCGGCCCGGTTTTTTCACTCAGCTCCTCGCCGCGGGCTTCGACGTAAATCTCCTTCAATCGCCCGCCAGCGCGGGTGACCACGGCAACGGGAAAAGCGTCCACGAGCTCGTTCGAGAAGAAGCAGCCGGTGACCGACTCCAACGATTCGACGGATGGCAGCAACCGAACTCGCCCGCCCAAGCGCGCTTTGGCCAAACGCTGGCGAATCCGCTCGAGGACGCCCGGCGACGGCTCCATCGCGACGTATTCGAGCGCGGAGTGGAAATCGGACAGCACCCGCCGGCTCCAATCGAGAAAATCGGTGGCGAAGAGCCCGCGCCCCGCGCCCAGCTCAACAAATGCAGGCTGAGGG
>JAKAWO010000129.1 GCA_021827255.1 Acidobacteriota bacterium
CTCCAAATGGAGCCGGCCCCCAGGCCACCTAGATGGGATATCTGGCGCAGCACCTCGAAGCGGTCTATCTCCAGAGCGGAAAGGGATTCCGGCATAATGGGCCACCTGCGCTGAGCGTCTGATCTACACCACGACAAAGGGCCAGAATAAATGCCATCCAGAAAATTCTCACTTCGATGTGGCGCACCCGAGCAGAGTCCATGCCTTGCTGGTTTCCCTATTGCAGGTTAAGATGCGATGTTCACCGCGATGAAGAGGGGCGCAGCCGGAATGGCAAAATTGAGGGGAAAGGTCGCCGCCACTTCCTCTGTGGAGATGGTCGAGGTCGTACTGCCCAATGACGCGAACCTGCTCGGCAATATTCTGGGCGGCAAGGTCATGCACTTGATTGACATCGCCGGGGCCATCGCGGCGCATCGCCACTCGCGCAGCGCGGTGGTGACCGTTTCTGTGGACGACCTCGATTTTGTGCTTCCCATCCGGGTCGGGCAGTTGATTATCCTTCAAGCGAGCGTGACCCGCGCCTTCCGCACCTCGATCGAAGTGGCGGTCAAGGTTTACCGCGAGGATTTGATTACCGGAGAGCGTCGGCAAACCAGTTCCGCCTTTGTCACCTACGT
Organism: Acidobacteriota bacterium; assembly: GCA_021827255.1. Lineage (GTDB taxonomy): Bacteria > Acidobacteriota > Terriglobia > UBA7540 > UBA7540 > JAKCCV01. Next base: position 621 of record JAKAWO010000129.1, read on the forward strand.
CGCCTTGGATGAAAAGGGACAACCCAAGCGCGTCCCGCCCGTCATTCCGAGGACCGCTGAAGGGAAGCGGGAGTACCGTGAGGCGATGTCTCGCCGGCGCCATCGGCTGGCCGCTGCCGCTCGCGCGCACCGCCTTTATTTCGAGGAAAAGAAAACATGAAGAAACCCCGCGAGTCAGGGGCCGATGTCTGATCTTCCGTGACATGAGCGAGGGGACTATGAAAAACAAGCGCACCAAGACATTTTCCGGCACTCCCTGGGAACCCAAGGTTGGCTATGCCCGCGCGGTGATGGTGGGCGATGTCGTTTACGTCTCGGGAACCACCGGCACAGACCCTTCGGGAAAAATCCTGGCGCCCGGCGACGCCTACGCGCAGGCCGTTCAGGCCATCAACAATATCAAAAGCGCTCTCACGCGCCTCGGCTTGAGCCTCGAGCACGTGGTCCAAACTCGCATTTACCTGACCGACATGAACCGCTGGGAAGACGTCGCCAAAGCCCATGCGGAGTCTTTCGGCGAAGTTCGCCCTGCCACCGCTCTGGTTCAAGTCTCGCGCCTCATTGACCCGGAAATGCTCGTCGAAATTGAGGCCATCGCCGTTGCCTGAGAGCCGGCCAGGCGTCGAGCAAGGGAGCGGACAGCCGCTCAGGGCGGCCATTGGCGGAGCCGGAAATTGACGCCGATTTCGGTGAGCACCTCAACCGGCCTGCCACCCTTGATAAAGCTGCCTGGCGATGAATAGTGGAGGGTCGGACCGTCGTAGAACGCGCGCAGCGCGAGCGTCCGCTCCTCGTGCGCCTTATTGAGCGCCGCGCTGATCGCGCGTCCGTCAGCGGCGTGAATAAGCGGCGCTATCGCCAGGGCCGGTGCCAGAAGGATTGCGACATTCCTGAGCGACACGACTGGGTTTCTCTCGCCTTGTGCTGACCCTCGTTCGGATTGGCGACGACCCCACTCGCCGCGAACCTGCGTGGCAGGTTCGGGCCAGGCGGGCGTCGCATCCTCACTAAAATTTCTGCCCGCCGTGAGGCGAATACTTGGTGAGCGCCTCGTCGAGAGGCCGCGCGGCGGCGGGCACCCCGACGGCGTTTTTGAAGAGAATCTCCTGGGCGTTGACTTTTCGGCCGTAGAGCTTCCGGTCGGCGTCGCCATCCTGTTTAATGATGGCGCCGCCGAGCGAAACGCCAGCAAACGCTCCGCGGGAGCGCGAATAAGTGAGAATCTCGGCGTGCATGAAAGCGTCGGTGGAAGCCTCGGCCTTGCGCCCGACCGGACCGCCCGCCACGGCAGCATCCACTCCCAGCTTGACCTTGCTCTGGAGAAGCTTCCGCGCCCCATCACCGTTCATTACGACCAGCACGACATCCGACGAAGAGCCGCCAATCTGGAAGCCAATGCTCGGTCCGCCAAGCGTAAACATTGCCGGCGGACCCCACGGGCCGGTTCCACCGCGCCGGCAGACCAGCGCGCCCCGCCCGAAGCTCCCGCCAAAGCCAAACGCCGCCTTCATGTAACCGGGCACGACGGCCACGCACACCGCTTTGCTCAGGATGCCCTGCGGAATGCTCTGATCCGGCGCGCGCATGACGGCGTTAACCACCTCGGCGGCTCTCTTCAATCGCTGGGCGGTCGTTTCACCGGCAGCCACCGAAGTCACCAGCCCGGTCAATAAAATGCATATCAGAAAATATCGCATTTTCACCTTCCTCCCTGGCAGCCCCGCTTCTCGTAGATAGCGAGCCGCGCACAAAACATTTCGCACTCCTTTATTTTGCCACAGGCAGGGCGGAAAATGGCTGAAAATTGACGCGCGCCACTCGACGGCAGCCTCGCCATTCGGCCGCCGCCGCGCTACACTGGGAGCACGATGCGCGCGATGAGGATTGAAAGCCCAGCGGCCGCCGACGCGGGCCCGCTGGTTTTGCGCGATGTGCCGCGGCCAAGCCCGGCGGCCGGTGAGATTCGCCTGCAAATCCGAGCTTGTGGCGTTTGCCACACTGACCTGCACGAGGCTGAAGGCGATTTGCCCTTGCCGAAGCTGCCGGTGATTCCCGGACATCAGGTGGTTGGGGTGGTTGACGCCAAAGGGTCAGGCGCGACTCTGTTCCGCGAGGGCGACCGTGTGGGTGTGCCGTGGCTCTATTCAACCTGCGGCGAGTGTGCATACTGCCTGCGGGGACTTGAAAATTTGTGCGAGCAGGCCCGATTCACCGGCCTTCATGCCGACGGCGGATACGCCGAAGCGATGATCGTCCCGGAGAAATTCGCGGCGCGATTGCCGGAAAAGTTTTCTGACCTTCAGGCGGCGCCCCTGCTGTGCGGTGGGATTGTTGGCTATCGGGCGTTTCGGCTTTCCGGCATCCAGCCCGGCGAACGGCTCGGGCTTTATGGTTTTGGCGCTTCCGCCCACATCGTGCAGCAGGTGGCGCGGCACATGGGGTGCGAGGTTTATGTTTTCACCCGTTCGGAGGCGCACCGCCAAGCTGCAAAAGACCTCGGCGCGGCGTGGACGGGCCGTGCCGAAGACAGCCCGCCGCGCCCGCTTGACGCAGCCATCATCTTTGCGCCGGCGGGACGGCTGACGCTCGATGCGCTTCGCGCTGTGCGCAAAGGTGGCGTGGTGGCGCTCGCGGGCATCACCATGAGTCCTATTCCACAGATGGATTATGAGTTGCTGTATCACGAGCGCGTCGTGCGCAGCGTGGCCAACGCCACCCGGCAGGACGCTTGCGATTTCCTCGCGCTGGCGGCGGAGATTCCCGTGCGCGCTGCATTTGAGACGTTTCGCCTGGAAGATGCCAACCGCGCGCTCCAAGCCGTCCGGCACAGTCGGCTGCGCGCTGCCGCCGTGCTCACAATCGAATGACCCTCCGCCATCCGATTTATTGCAAGCGGACAACCATCGGCTGAGGAGTTGTTTTGTCAAAAGTAAACGTTCCGCTGAGCATGCGTCCACCGTGCGCAACCGTCACGCGGTAATCGCCATAAAAGCCGCGAAATCGCGCCTCACCGCGGAGGGCGACGCGCGCGGTCGTCCGCGTCCACCATTTTTCTTTGATCAGATGAAAAAGCGCGTTGTAAGCGGGTTTGGGCGTCATGTCTTTGCGTAACAGACCGGCGGGCGCGCCTTGCCAGGCTCCCTGATCGGAGAAATCCCACCACGTAATGGCTTGGACAGCAGGATTGCTGAAAAGTAGCGTATAGAACCGGACCACTTGCCTGGCTTGCCTCGCTTCGCCCTCGGGCGTGCTCGCCCAATTGAACCCGGGATGCTTCTTTTTCAATTCATAGCCCAGCTGGCCGGAAAGAATCGTCGTCTCCGTAATGTGCAGCGGCTTGCCAAATTTTCGAAAGCGTTCGCAAACGTTCCAGATTTTTTCCGGCGTCCAGGCGCCGGTGTGCTGATGCGCCTGAAGGCCGATCACGTCATAGAGCGGACGGCCGCGAGAATTCACCAGCTTGCTGAGGACACGGCCGGCGTAAGCGGAAGTGACGTCATAATCGTTAATCACCAGCGTCGCCCGTGGATTGGCTGCTCGCGCTGTGCGAAAGGCCTTGCGGATGTACCGGCCCACGCCCATCTGCGCGATCCCGCGCGTGAGGATGGGCGCCTGGCGCTGGCACTCAACCCGATCGTAGTGCGTGGCCTCATTGACCACGTCCCAGTAATTGATCTGGCCGGCAAATTGGCTGACCTCGCGCCGAATCCGAGCGAACTGGAGCCGCATCGCTTGGGCCGGATCGTCCGGCAGCCAAGAAGGCTCGGAAAAATTCCAAGCCAGCGGATGGCCTTTCACCGTGATGCCATGGGCCCAGCACCAGCGAACCGTCTTCTCGAGTCGGGCGCGCTCGGTGTGGCCCTCTTCGGGCTCGTACATCCACCAGTAGAACGGCGCGGTGGCGTAATTGAACAACGCCGCAAAGCGCCGCGCGTACTCGGCGCTTTGCCCGGGCGTGTGGCAACGGCCGAGCATGAAGATGTTGCAGCCGAATAGGAACGCATGGCGAGTCTGCTGGATCTCAGCCGTCAGGCCCTTGCGCAGCGGATGGCCGGAAGGCCCGATCAACTGCAGCGAGGCGCGCCCGGCGCGATATTTCTGAATGCGGGCGTCCGCCTGGCCTAGAAGATCGGCTTCGGCAAGCTTTTGGGGAAACGCGCAGGGCGCGAGCAGGAGAGAGAACAAAAACGCGATGGAGAGAGTTCGGAGACGCAACGCTTAGCCCACTGAAGACCGCGCGAGCGGAAAAGATCTGCCCGCGCAAGCCGCGCTTTTAGGATGAAGCATGAAATAGCCGAGTAGCGTAATTCTGGACGCTGTTCAGTTCCGAAGCCGGGATCGGAAAGAGCTTGAGCGCCGGCTTCATGTCAATCACCTCGCCGCGGGCGTAATAGAGCATGAGCGACGCGAAGCCCTCCTGCAAGGAATCTGTGGCTGCTGCTCGCTGGGCGCGCAAAGCCTGCTCGGGCACGTGGGTTACGGTGAACTTGCGTCCGCTCGCTTGTTCGAAGATTTCGACAACTTCGAGAGGGCTGAGGGCGTCCGGCCCACCCAGCTTGATGACACAGTTGCGGACGGCGAGATTACCGACGCAGGCGGCGGCAAACCGAGCGACGTCCACATAGGAAATCCAACTGATTTTGTTCTCGCCGGAGCCGTAGATTTGGGCGCTGGCATTCGGCGCATCAAACCCTACGGCGGGGCTGAGCCATACTTCGGTGAAAAACGTTGGTTGCAGAATGGTATAAGCAAGGTCGCTGGCGACGAGTTCCCTTTCCACGGCGCGCTTGGCCCTTTGCAGAGCAAAGTCCTCGGGGACGGGCGGAAAGGAAATGAAAATAAAATGATGGACGCCGGCGGCTTTTGCGGCTCGGACCAGATTGGGCTGGCCTTGCATGTCAACGGTTTCGATCGAATCTCCGGCTTGCCGCGAAAGCGTGGAGGATGCCGTGGAGATCACCGTCGCCACGCCTCGGCAGGCCGTGCTGAGCGAGGAAGCATCCTTCAAATCGCCAAAGGCTAGATGGCCCCCCAAGCTCTTCAGCTTTGCTTGCTTCGCTGCGTCCGTCGAAGGCCTTACCAGAGTGCGAACCGGCTTCCCTTGCGCGGCGACCCTCGCGCAAACCGCGCTGCCGACCAGGCCGGATGCTCCAACCACCAGATTCATGGCTTCACCTCCGTGGAGAGACTAAAACGCTAAGGGACTGAAAACTTGGCCTGACCCTGGGACAGCGTGAGTATAAGCCGGCAGCCGATGGCGCGCAACGTAGATGCATGCGTGGAATTGAAAGGGTGCCTCGTATCCCGATTTGAGGGGTTCCGGTAAGTGGAGCAGCAGGGAGGTCGCTGCCAGGCCAGAGGAACCCCCGGCGACCGTCTGAAGTCAAAAAATAAGGCCGGCAATGTTACGACGCCCACTCCTCAACGAAGCCGCGCAGATATTCTCTTAGTTGGTCGCGAGCCTCTCTACAGCGGGCCAATCTTTGCTCTCGCGTCCCTTGGATTGCGACGGGATCGTCAATACTCCAGTGGATGCGCCGAGTCTCGGCTGGAAATACCGGGCAGCTTTCCTTGGCGTTGTCACAGACCGTGATCACGTAATCAAACGCCTGGCCGGCAAACTCATCCACCGACTTGGAACGATGGCCCGAAATGTCAATCCCCAATTCCCGCATGACCGTCATCGCTTCGGGCCGCACTCGAATCGGCCGGGTGCCCGCGCTGAACACCTCAAAGCGGTCTCCGGCCAGGTGTCGCAAAAGCCCCTCCGCCATCTGGCTTCGGGCCGAATTTCCCGTGCAGAGAATGAGGACACGTTGCATGGTCAATCCCGCTGGGCGATGAGCCGGTGTTCGTCTTCGCCGGCCTCGGTGAAGTAACGCTGAAAGCGCAGAGCAAGGTTCACCAGCGCAATCATGACGGGAACTTCAACCAGCGGGCCAATGACGGCGGCAAAGGCCTCCCCGGAGTGGATCCCGAACACCGCCACGGCCACCGCAATGGCCAGCTCAAAATTGTTGCTCGCCGCAGTGAATGATAGCGTGGCTGTCTGGCTGTAATCGGCGCCGAGCCGATGCCCCATCCAGAATGACACCAGGAACATCGCGACAAAATAAATCACCAGTGGAACGGCAATGCGCGCCACGTCCAGAGGCAGCCGGACGATGTCGCCTCCTTTGAGAGAAAACATGACCACAATCGTGAACAGCAAGGCGACGAGCGTGAGGGGGCTGATGCGGGGAATAAACTCCCGCTCATACCATTTCCGGCCGCGCACCCCAATGAGCGCCCCCCGCGTGATAATGCCCGCCAGAAACGGGATACCGAGATAGAGGAACACGCTGCGGGCAATCCCGCCCATAGAAATATCAACCACCGCGCCCTTCAACCCAAGCCAGCGCGGAAGCAGGGTAATAAAAACCCACGCATAAACGGAATAAAACAGCACTTGGAACACCGAGTTGAACGCCACCAGCCCGGCGGCGTATTCGGTGTCACCCTTGGCGAGCTCGTTCCAGACAATCACCATCGCAATGCATCGGGCGAGACCGATCAAGATGAGGCCGGCCATGTATTCGGGGTAGCCCCGCAGAAATACAATCGCCAGCATGAACATCAACAGCGGTCCAATTCCCCAGTTCTGAAGGAGCGAAAGTAGCAGGATTTTCTGGTTGCGGAAGACTCTGCCCATCTCTTCATAGCGGACCTTGGCGAGCGGCGGGTACATCATCAGGATCAGACCGGCGGCGATGGGAATGGAGGTGGTTCCCGCTTGAAATCGCGTGAAAAAATTCACGCACTCGGGCCAGACCGTGCCGGATATTACTCCCGCGGCCATCGCCAGGAAAATCCAAAGCGTCAAGTAGCGGTCGAGGAGGGAAAGCTTCCGCGCAACCAGCTCACTCATCGGTGCTCGCCGTGCCGATTTGCCGCTCTCGCTCCGCTGAAGGCTTTCGGGCGCGCGCGAAGGCGCTCATGAATTTACCAGCCACCAGCGGCGCGAAAGTGTCCAGGTCGAGGCCGGCGTGAGCCAGCAACTCGCGCGCATCCGCCACGCCATAAATCCGTGCAGGTTCGACGCTGATCGCCTCGAATCCCGCCTGCTCAAGCTTGGCCCGGTATTCATGCTCTTCCAGAGCGCCCGCCACACAGCCCGCCCAGAGCTCGAGGCTGCGCCGGATATCGGCGGGCATCTCGCCGCGAATCACAACGTCGGAAACCGCCAGCCTTCCGCCGGGCCTCAGCACGCGAAAGGCTTCGCGCAGCACGCGGTCCTTATCCGCTGAAAGGTTGATGACGCAGTTTGAAATGACCACGTCCACGGAATCATCAGGCAGCGGGATATTCTCGATTTCGCCCTTCAAGAACTCGACGTTCACGAGGCCAGCCTTCCGTTGGTTCTCCCGCGCGAGAGCGAGCATTTCATCGGTCATATCCAGCCCGTAGGCTTTTCCCGCCGGCCCCACACGTTTCGCCGAGAGCAGAACGTCAATGCCGCCGCCCGAGCCGAGGTCGAGCACTGCCTCGCCCGGTCTGAGTTCGGCGAGCGCCGTCGGATTTCCGCAGCCGAGTGAAGCCAACATCGCTTCGCCGGGAAGTCCGGCAGTTTGGTCCCTGTCGTAGAGCCCCCGCGTAATGGGGTCCGACGGCACGCATTCCGTGGCGGCCTTCGATCCGCAGCAGGAGGACTTTACCCCGTCTTGCATCACCCGCAGTGCCGCCTAGATCGGA
>JAKAWO010000130.1 GCA_021827255.1 Acidobacteriota bacterium
GTCGCCGCCGAACTTTTCAAGGAACGCTTGCGCCAGCACCAGCGCGACCATCGCCTCACCGACAACCCCCGCCGCCGGCACGACGCAAACATCCGAACGCTCGTAGGCGGCCTTGACGGGCTCGCGGGTGGCAAAGTCCACCGACTCCCGGGGCCGTCTTAACGTCGAGATGGGCTTCAAGTACCCGCGGATCACGACCTCCTCGCCGTTGGTGATTCCGCCTTCAAGTCCTCCCGCGCGGTTGCTCTTGCGCGTGAACCTGCGCTGCTCGCGGTCGTAGCCGATTTCATCATGAACGCCCGAGCCGCGCGTGGCCGCATTTTCAATCCCGCGGCCTATTTCAACCGCCTTGACCGCCTGGACCGACATCACGGCCTGCGCCAGGCGGCCGTCCAACCGCTCGTCCCAATTCGCGCAAGAGCCGAGTCCGGCCGGCACGCCGTGCGCAATCACTTCGAACGTTCCCCCGACCGTGTCCCGGGCCTCAGTGGCAGCGTCAACTTCGGCCTTCATTCGGCTCTCGACTTCGGAGTCAACGCAGTTGAGCAGAATTTCTTCGCGCTCTCGCAACTCCAGCGCCCGCGCAAAGCTGACCGCCCGATCCGGCAGCGCCGCGCGCCCGACAGCGAGGGTATGGCTGGCGACCTCCGTCCGGAATTCCTTCAGGAAGAGCTTTGCCAAAGCTCCGAGGGCGACGCGGGCGGCGGTTTCGCGCGCGCTCGCGCGCTCCAGCACGTATCGCGCTTCCGGAAAGTTGTACTTCAGGCAGCCGGCCAGATCGGCGTGTCCGGGCCGAGGGGAAGAAAGCGGCTTATATTTGGACCGCGCCTCGGGCCCTTCCTCGACCGCCATCGCCTCCTGCCAGTTTTTCCAGTCGTGATTTTCGATCAAAACAGCGATGGGCGCCCCAATGGTCTTGCCGTGCCGGACGCCGGACAGAAAATGCGCGGCGTCGGACTCGATTTTCATTCGGCCGCCACGCCCGTAACCACCCATGCGGCGCTTGAGTTCACGGTTGACGTAGGCGAAATCCACCTGCAGCCCCGCTGGCAACCCCGAGAGCAAGGCAATCAGTCCCTCGCCATGCGATTCGCCGGCAGTTTGAAATCGAAGCATCTTTCTCCTCGCCGTGTTTCTTGCCAGCCCTTCAAGGTGGGCAATTCTATCGAAACCGGCCGACGCGCGTCAAAAGGCGCCTTTCGCTGCTCAAACCGTGCATGGGGGCGCGTATAATTTTGAGTTGCCGGCGTTGGGAGCCTTTTTGCGTTATCTCATTTTGAGCGACATTCACGCGAACCTCGAAGCCTTGGAGCGTTGCCTCGATCTGGCCGGTGGCAACTACGACGAAGTCATCTGCCTGGGAGATTTGGTCGGCTACGGCCCCGACCCCAATTCGGTCATTGACCGAGTGCGGAGTCTGACGCAGATTATCATCCGGGGCAATCACGACCGGGCCTGCACCGGCCTTTTGGACCCAGGCGAATTCAACCTGCTGGCCCGCGTGGCCACGGATTGGACTCGCCGCCAGCTTACGCCCGAGAACTACGAATTCCTCCGCAAGCTTCCCAGGGGTCCCGCCGCTCTCGCCGGCTTTCAAATCGTTCACGGTTCGCCCCTCGATGAGGACGAGTACATTCTGAGTCCCGCTGAGGCTCTTCCCAACTTTCGTGCCATGGGCGGGCCCCTGGTTCTATTCGGCCACACCCATCACCAGGGCGGATTTTCCCTTTCGGCCAAGTCCCGCTCCCAGTGCATTCGCTGCTCGCGCCTCCCGAATGACCGGGCGAAAATCGTGCGCCTTCTCGAAGGTCACGTGTATCTAATCAACCCCGGGTCCGTCGGCCAGCCCCGTGACGGCGACTGGCGCGCCGCTTTTGCCATCCTCGACTTGAACCGGAAACACGTTGAGTATTTCCGCATTCCGTATGCCATCGCTAAAACTCAGGCCAAAATGCGCGCCGCGAGCTTGCCGGAACCTCTCATTCGCCGCCTGGAAATCGGCCGTTGATCCTCCCGCCGCCTCGCCCCAGAACCCGTCGGGTTTCCGCGTTTGAAGCAGCCTGGCCCACGCGAGTCGAGTCAGAAGATCACCCGAACCGGCTTCGTGCGAGGCGGCGCCTGGTTCCAATCCGGAGGCACCTGCTCGAAGGAGACGCTGAAGTTGCGCGCCTCACCAGGGCGTAAGGGCGGGCCCTCCGGCGTAACCGGAAAGGCGTGGGTTTGCAACACAACCTTCGTGCCGTATAGATCCATGAACTCCAGTTGCAACTCCACATAACGGACCGTTTTCTGCCCGTGATTCACGATCTCAGCGTCCATGGTCACAATTCGGTCGCCGAGAAAATTGCGCGCGGCCATCATCTTCGCGCCGGTGACCTCAATCATGGGAAGATAAGCTTGTTCTTGCGGCGTCGTTGCCGAATTCAGTGAAATGCGACGGGCCCTGCCGCACGCCAGAAAGCCACACATGGCAACCAGCGCGAAAGGCAGCCTCGAGCAAAGCTGCCTCCAAGCGGGCTCGATTGTGCAGCTCCTCTTTGTGAAGGGACCCTTAGGGTCCGCCTTCCCTATTCGTCCTTGCATATCGCATCGCCTGGACAACTCACGCGCCGCCGACCGTCAAGCCCTCCACCAGCAGCGTCGGCGCGGCGATGGGGCCGCGGAATTCAAGGTCGGAACCTACCCCACGAATCTGCTGAAGAAGCTCACCGACGTTGCCGGCGACGGTGATCTCGGCTACTGGATAGGCCAACTCGCCCTGCTCAATCCAAATGCCCGCAGCGCCGCGAGAATAATCCCCGGTCACAACGTTCACGCCAAAACCGATCAACTCGGTCACGTACAGCCCTTCCTTAAGTGACCGAATCATTTCTTCGGGTGAGTTTGAGCCAGCCTTGAGATAGAAATTCTTGGGCCCGACACCGGGCGTCCCTGCCAGCCCGCGGACGGCGTTACCCGTCGTGCGCAGGCCGAGCTTGCGAGCCGTATAACAATTCAGCAAATAGTTTTGGAGGACGCCCTTGACGATCACCGGCGTCACACCTGAAGCAATACCCTCGTCATCGAAAGGCCGCGATCCCAATCCTCCCGGCCGCAATCCATCATCCACGACGGTCACATTTTCGCTCGAAACCCTCTGACCTAATTTCCCGGCCAGAAAGGACGCTTTTCGGTAAATCGAGTCGCCCCGAACCGCCTCAAAAACATGTCCAAGCAGCGAAGCAGCGGTTTCCGGATCAAAGACCACGGGAACCTTTCGCGTGCTGATCTTCCTCGCTCCCAGCCGGCGCAGTACGCGCTGCGCGGCCCTTCGGCCCACTGACTCCGGCGAGTCAAGCGCGCCGGCGCGCCGAGATACGGAGTACCAATAATCCCGCTCCAGGTTTCCTCCTGGCCCGCCGTTGGTTTGCGCCACCGGGGTCACGGAAACCGCGCAATAAGACGACGCATAGGCGCCCGAGAACTCAAGGGAGTTCACATAAACCTTGCGTCCCACGCCCGCCTCAAACGAAGCTCCTTCCGAGTTGATAATGCGTGGATCAGCTTCGAGCGCCGCCGCTTCTGCGCGGCGAGCCATGTCAATCCGTTGCTCAGTTGTCATCTGCCGGACGTCGTCCGAGTATAAGCCCAAGTCGCCTTCGTATTGGCCCAGCAGATCCGGCTCGGGTAGTCCGCTGGCGGGATCTTCGGAGGTTGCGCGCGCCATTTCCAACGCGCGGCGCAGCAGCTTGGCAAGCGAATCGGGCGCAAAGTCGCTGGTGAAAGCCGAAGCGCTGCGCTGGCCTAAAAACACGCGGAGGCTCAAGGATTTTGACGCTGCTTCCTTCAGCCGCTCAATTTTCCCGAGACGAACGCCGACGGAAAATTCGTCACCTTCCCGGCCCAATGCTTCGGCAGCCGTCGCGCCGGCGTGAACCGCGCCTTCGACTAACTCTTTGGCGATTTGTTCAAGCTGATTTTCGGACACGGAGAGCGAATTCCTGAGACACGGGCTGAACTCGGCGGCTTTAAGTGAAGTTCTCCACGGTTCGCGGTGTTGTGCCGCCCACCGTCAGCCGGCTGATTTTAATGGTCGGGATCCCCACCCCCACGGGCACACTTTGCCCATCCTTCCCACAGGTCCCGATTCCCGGATCCAGTTCCAGGTCATGGCCGACGGCGGTTACGTGCTTCAGCACCGTCGGGCCGTCGCCGATGAGCGTGGCCCCTCGAACTGGCGCTGTGATCCTGCCGTCCTCGATCAGATAGGCTTCGGAAGCGGAAAAAACGAATTTTCCGCTGGTAATGTCCACCTGCCCGCCGCCAAAGTGGGCGGCGTAAAGGCCGCGCCGCACCGAATGAAGGATGTCCTCCGGGGCATCCTGGCCCGCCAGCATGTACGTGTTCGTCATGCGCGGCATGGGGATGTGCTCGTAGCTCTCACGGCGGCCGTTCCCGGTCCGCGTTGCCTTCATCAAGCCGGCATTCAGACGGTCCTGCAGGTAGCCGCGCAGGAAACCGTTTTCGATGAGCACTGTTTTCTGCGTGGGCTCACCTTCGTCGTCCACGTTAAGGGAGCCTCGCCGCCCGGGGATGGTCCCGTCATCCACCACCGTGCATAGCGCGGAGGCTACCCGCTCGCCTCTGCGGCCACTGAAAGCAGAAATCCCCTTGCGATTGAAGTCGGCTTCCAGCCCGTGGCCGACAGCCTCGTGCAGCAGGATTCCCGGCCAGCCCGGCCCTAGCACGACTGCCATCTCGCCCGCCGGGGCTTCTTTTGCCTCGAGCTGGACGATCGCTTGCCGGGCAGCTTCGCGGGCGAAATGTTCCGGGCTGTGCTCGCCATCGAAATATTCCAGACTGACCCGTCCGCCGCCGCCGCTTGTTCCCGTGCCCCGTCGTCCTTCCGCTTCAGCAATCGTCGAAATGCTCAGTCGCACCAGCGGCTGGAAGTCCGTGGTGATTTTGCCGTCCAATCCCACCAGCAGGATGTGCCGCGCTTGCTCGCCGTACGTAATCCGCACCTGGGAAATTCTGGGGTCGTAGGCTCGCGCAGCTTTGTCTGCTCGGAAGAGGATTTCAAGCTTTTGACCCAAGTTTGGTTCGCCCGTCGGCAAGACCACGGGATAAAAATTATGGGTCGGCTCGACCGTGGAAAGTCCTACGGTCGAGACTCGTGCGGGGCCTGCGGCGATGCGGGCAGCCGTTTTGGCCGCAGTCAGAATCCTGGTCGGCGACAAATCGTCGCTGTAGGCGTACCCGGTCTGTTCGCCGGCAATCACCCGCACGCCGCACCCCGCAGCAATACCCTCGCTGGCTGCCTTGACCAGCGACTCGTCGAGAAGGATGGAGCATGTCGTCGTGTGTTCAAAATAGAGGTCGGCGTACTCGCCACCCTCAGAAATCGCCTCGACCAGGTAACGCGCCAAATCCTCGTGCGTCACGCCGTAATGTTGAAAGAAAAAAAGATCAGAATGCGACACAAGGATTCCTGTTAACTGAATGCAGCTCAAAGGGTTAGTTGCTACAAATACGCCCATTCTCAAATTAACACACGCTGGAACACATGTCAATTTCGTAGATTCTTTTTACAGATTCGGCCACCTCTGGAGTGCCGCATGATGTGGCTCACCATATGGTATTGAGAAGGCAGTATCCGTAATCCCATATTGCCGATTATAGAATAGCGCACTGATGTCTATTTAACTCATTTGGACAGGCTTAGGATCGGCACTTGATGCTTGGACTGGAAGCGGATTTGCTCATACAATAAAGATTGTCGGGAAAATCCACCTGTCGTGCGGCGTATGAAGGTCCAAGCACCATTTCGATTTCTAACCGTCCTGCTGGCTGTCATGAGCGTCGGGCTTGTGGTCATGGCGGCGATCAATTTCCAGCAGCAACGGAAATTTCAACTTCCCACCGATGGCGCCACTTGGGTTCGCACGCCCGATGGCGTGAAGGCCTTCAATGTGCGGCCCGACAGCCCGGCTGCGCGAGCTGGAATTGAGCGCGGCGACTACCTTCTTGCCATCAATGGCCACCCTATCCATCGCACGGTCGAAGCGGTTCGTGAAATCTATCATTTGGGGATTTGGTCGCGGGCAACCTACGATCTTGTCAGGGAAGGGAGAAGGTTTCAATCTGAGGTCGTTATTGTTCCCGTAAGCAATGCACGTTCCATTCGGGATTATCTTGAACTGACCGGATTTCTGTATTTGCTGATGGGTGGCTTCATTTTTCTTCGCCGTTGGAGGGCTTCCCGATCGCTGCACTTTTACCTTTTCTGTTTGTCGTCCTTTGTCCTTTACACGTTCTCTTACACCGGCAAGCTGAACGCTTTCGACTCGACCGTCTATTGGCTCAATGTGGCGGCGATGATCCTACAGCCCGCCCTGTTTTTGCACTTCTGCCTGGCGTTTCCGGAGAAACATCGTCTCTTGCAAAAGCGCCCCTATTTGATTCCGGCGATTTACGCTCCCGGCGCGATGCTGTTCCTCTTTCACGCCTTGGTGATGACCGGCCTCATTGCCCTGCCGCTGCCTCTGTTGTCCATTCGCTGGATTCTGGACAGCGTGGAATTGGGACTTTTAGGAATCTACTACACGGCGGGCGCGGCGGTTCTGCTGGATTCTTACCGTGGCGCTCGCGCCCCTCTGGTTCGGCAGCAGCTCAAGTGGCTGACGCGAGGGACGTTCCTGGCGGTCCTGCCGTTTGTCATCCTGTACGTCGTGCCTTACTTCATTGGACTCGGCTTCGTGCCGGCGGCGTGGATGAAGTTTTCCGTCTTTTCCCTCGTCCTGCTGCCGCTCACCTTCGGTTACGCCATCCTTCGGTATCGGTTGATGGACGTGGACATCATTTTCCGGCGTGGGGTCGCTTACGCTTTAGCCACGGCGACCATCATGGGGCTCTATTTCGGATTGGTCATTCTCCTGGCGAACTCCTTTCGCACCGCGGCCCTGATTACCAGCCAAGCGGGATGGCTCCTCGCCATTATCATCACGGCGCTGCTTTTCCAGCCCGTCGTGAACTGGATTCAGGAGCGATTGGAGCAACTGCTCCACCCCCGGCGCTATGACTATCGGCGAACTTTGCTCGAATTTGCCCGCGATTTGACCACCGAGGTTCATATGGGCGGCCTGCTGGACCAAGCGACAGAACGTTTGACGGCCACGCTGAGGGTGGATCGCGTGGCGATCTTTCTGGCGGAGAGCTCCGGCCGATTCAGGCTTTTGAGGTCGCGGGGCCTTGCCTTGGAAGGCGAGCTTGACCTCAGCTTTCTCGATCCCCGCCGGCCCGAGTGGCAGAGAGGTTTTTTGTTCTTCGACAGCGTCCGCCGGCCTTACGGTTATCCGGCTTCGGCCCAGGCAGCTATCGAACAGTTGGGGCTGCACTACTATTTTCCACTGATCGTAAAAGGCCGGACGCTGGGCGGCCTGGGCTTAGGAAAGACCGCCGACGGAGATTTCTTGTCGAGCGATGACGTGGATTTGCTCCGCACGATTTCAGGTTACATCTCAATCGCCATCGAGAACGCCCACCTCTACGAATCGCTGGAGCGCGAGGCGCGGGAATACCAGACGCTGCGGGATTTTAGCGAGAGCATCTTTGAATCCATTGATGTGGGCGTGCTGGCCTGCAACCCGGATCAGAGGATAGAGTCCTGGAATTCGGCCATGGAAAAGATTTACGGAATGCCGAGATCGGAAGCCGTCGGCAAGCGGCTTTCCGAAATCTTTCCTCCCGAGCTCGTCGAGGAGCTTCCCGCCGCGAGCGAGCCGCAGCGCGAACTGAGCCTTTACAAATTCCGGCTTCGCAACCAAGCCCGCCAAGCTCTGATCGTTAACCTCTCGACGGTGCCCTTGCTCGGCAAGGAAGGCGAAGTCATCGGGCGCCTGCTGATCCTTACGGATCTGACCGACCGTGTGAACTTGGAAGACCAGTTGCTCCAGGCGGAGAAGCTGTCTTCCATCGGAGTCTTGGCGGCCGGCGTGGCCCATGAGGTCAACACGCCCCTCGCGGTCATTACTTCTCAAGTGCAAATGCTTCTCCGGCAGACGCCTTCTGAAGATCCCCGGTTCCCCGTCCTTGAGAAAGTCATCAAGCAGGGGTTCCGAGCCTCCGAGATCATCAATAGCCTGCTGAAATTCTCCCGAGTGAGCGGCAGCGAGCGCGCCGAGCTGGATTTGAACCGAATCCTGCGCGAGACGCGCTCCCTGAGATCG
>JAKAWO010000131.1 GCA_021827255.1 Acidobacteriota bacterium
ATCTCGATAAGAAAGCTGCGACCAACGTGGCGGCAAGAAGTTTGTTCATCCCCCGGTCACTTCACCTTCAAAAAAATTATAGAAGCGGTCCAAGAACCCGTCAATGAGGCTGGGTTTTAACGGCCGCCACTCAGGCGGCTGGCTGGACCCGCCTCCAGTTCGGGACGGAGCGCAGCTTGTGCGCCGGCCGTTTTGCGCCGCGCCACGAGCTTTTCCAGTTTGCGCGGGGCAGCTTCCTGCCTGGAAACCTGGCCGCGCTCGTATTTGAAGTCTAAGGCGCTTGCCGCCTCCAGGCCATCCGTGACCAAGGTTTCCAATTCCAGGCCGGCCTCGGCGCGAACAAGCTCCTCCGGCCTGGCGCAAATGGCCGGCGAACGGGGCATGAAGCGCGGGCAGCAATCCTCGAATGGCTCGCAGGAAATCCGGTAGGTTCCGATCCGACGCGCCAGGCGAAGAATATCTTCCTTGTCATCGCCGGCCAGCGGGCGGTACACGGGCAGATCCAATCCGTGGTCGAGAGCGGCAAGATTGTGGAGCGTCTGCGAAGCCACCTGCGCGACGCTGTCGCCGGTCACCAGGCCGAGCGCCCGTTCCGCCCCCGCCACCTGGCGAGCCATCCGCGCCATCAGACGACGGTAGAGGAGAACGCGATATTTTTCCGGGGCGGCGGCGACAATCTGCCGTTGCGCCGAGTCGAAGGGGATCAAATAGAGGCGAGAAGTGAATTGATAGGGTGTCAGGGCGCTGACAATTTCCTGCGCGACGGACGCCGAGGACCCGCGCGCCGGTCTGGGGCTGCCGTGAAAATGAATAAAGACGCTGTGAGCGCCGCGGCGCATCATTTTGTAAGCGGCGACGGCGGAGTCGAACCCTCCCGAGAGCAGCGTGACGAGCCGGCCGGCGGTGGCGGCGGGCAGGCCCCCGGGCCCGGGAACGCGGTCAACGTAAACGAAGCCCCTCCCGGGAATTATTTCCACCGAACAGGTTGCGTCCGGCTCGTCCAGGTTGACGCGGACGCCGCTCGAACGCGCTCGGAGCGCCTGCAGGACATCACGGCCCAGCTCCCGCTCGACTTGCATTGAATTCATTCCAAAATTCGAGACCGCAATTTTTGCGCGCACGGCAAAACTCGGAGGGTTCTTTCCCACCATCAGAGCGCACGCGGCGCGTGAAAGCGCGGCCATTTCGGGCAGAACTTCCTCGGCCACGGCGATATAGGCGATCCCAAAAACACGACCCAAGCGTTCGAGTATTTCGGGCAATGCGTCCTGCGCCTGCGCCGAAAGGATCAGGCGGTCCGAAATATGTTCGAGAGATTGAACCGGCAAACCGGCGAGCGCGTGTTTGACCGCGGTCATCAGGCGGCTCAGGAAGAACCGGCGATTCCCGCCTTTCAGCCAGATTTCGTGGTAATGGAGGATCAAAACTCGATTCATAGCTTCGGGCCAAAGGCATAAGACCTGCGCTCACCCCTCGTCACGCTGCGCCAATCCCCCGCCTGGTTGAACCCTGAGCTTCCAGGATAACAGGGAATCTCCGCGATGCGTCGAAGTGCGATCAATTTTGATTTTACTGTTGTGCGCTATCGCTGCTGGAACAGGCCCAAAGACGCTGACGGCCCGTTGCCCTTAGGAACGTCACCCCGTTGACTTGGCGAAGGCCGATCCGATATCCTTTGGTGGGTCCCCGATCGGATATGGGAACAGAGCGCAAGACACGCCGAACGCAGTTGGCCGTCGCGCTGGCGGCGACGTTAACTTTTACCTCAGCGTTCCCGGCATTGTGCTCGGTGAGATGCGAGTTTGGAACGTGCCCAGAGCAGTCGCGGATGGCGAACGTTCACCGCTGCGAAGGGCACGCGGCGAAGCCGCACCGCTCGTTTCCGGCAGGCCCAGATTGCGCCCGGCACGGCCACTCGTCCGTCCTGTTATCGCCCTCGCCCGACCCGGCTTGGGCAAATTTCAGCCAGCGGCTCGTCATCTTCATCGCGCCTGCCCCGACCGCGTCGCTCCTTTCCGAACCTGCTTCTTTCACCTCGAACTCAAGGTGGTCGCACGGACCTCCGGGCGTCGTGGCCGGAAGACAGGTCTGCCTACAAGAATCCCTCCTGCGCATTTAACCTGCCTTCTACCCGTCCGGCCGATAGGCCGCCCGGGAATCACTGTCATATTTTCCAATAAATTTCAGCGGGTCCGGTAAGGCCAAGTTTCCTTGCGAGGGCAACGTCTTCGCAGCCGGCGAGTCAAGGAGGTTTCAATGAAACAATTTTTGCTGGGGCCGCTCGCCGCGCCGCTGTGGCGCAGACCTCATCTTCTCCGCCTCTCCGCGCAGCTGAGGAATCCGTCGCCACTCGACAAGGGCGTATTAGAGCTTGAGGCAATCGGGAAAGCAGGAGGAAACCGACATGCGAAAATTCGTCTTTGGAGTACTGGCAGGGCTTGCTCTGGCGATCGTCGTCGCCGCCGTCATGGGGATGGGAGCCCTCATGTTTGTGGAGCAGGGATATGTTGATCCTCGTGCGGACATCTCACCTCCTGCGTTCGAAAAAAAGCGCGCGATGGAGGCGTTGGATGCCGCGCTCGACCGCTACGCCCCCAAACGAAAAGATCCCATCCAACCGACAGCATCGAGCCTGAGCCAGGGAGCAAAACTCTACGGAAAGTACTGCGCCAAATGCCATGCGGCGATGGATAGCTCGGAAACTGCGTGGCGAGTCCGCCTCTATCCGCCGGCGCCGCAATTTCCAAAAGCGCCAACCGACATGGAGGAATTCGAGAATTTTTACGTCATCAAACACGGGGTTCGGTGGACGGGCATGCCGGCGTGGAGCGGTGAGCTGAACGACGAAGAAATCTGGACTCTGGTCACTTACCTCAACCAGATGAAGAAACCCGGTCCCCTCATGCCGGGGATGGACCCAGGCAGAAACCAATCCACGCCGGGAGCCGCAGCAAAAGGAGGTACGAAATGAGCAAAAGCCGAAGAGAATTTTTTCGGAGGACCTTTATTGCGGCAACGGCCCCGGCGCGCCTACGGCAGATCTTAGGATTTTACTTTTTGGTCATGGCGGCCGGGCTTGCAGCTGCCTCGGCCCGCGCGCAGATGGACCCTTTCTTCACCGCGATCAACTACCCGGAGCCGAAGGGGCACGCCATGTTGATGTTTTTGCCCGATTTCCAGATCGCGCACCAAGGAAACGACTTCATCACGGAGATGGGCATGGCCGAGTATGGCGTGACCTCACGATGGACGGTGGGAGCGATGGCCGAGGGGCAAAAGATTTCCGGACTGCCCGGATCCTTCGGCGGGCTTCGCTTCAACACTTATTTCCAGGTTTTTCCCAGCGACCACTGGCTGCACTTCACCGTCTATGGCGAATACGAGGACCTGAACGGCGCCGCGCTCTACAAAATGGAGGTCAGCGGCTTCGGCGGCGAGGACCTCACGGGCCCGCTCGCCGTGGCCAGGCGAACCGCCGCGCACACCTTCGAACAACGGGCCATCGTCTATCACGACTGGGGCCGGCTGAATTTGACGTTCAACTTCATTAGCGAGACCAACCTTCAAACTTGGGAAAATGATTTTGGCTACGCCTGGGGAATCTACCGCCAACCGCGTTGGACGGGAATGCGAATGGCCGAAGGAACGCCCATGGCCGCGCCGCCACCCCTTTCCCTCCGCCGTCTCGGAGTGGGGTTGGAGATGATCGGCGCGCTCGGAAACGCCCACCATTTCGGATTCTACTGGCACAAGGAACAACAATACCTCGGGCCGGTGTTCGGCTACCAAATTTCACCTCGCTGGTCCGTTCGCTTGGAACCCGCCTTCGGACTTTCGGCGGTGAGCGACCCGCTAGTCCTGCGCGTGGGCGTGGGATGCTCGTTCTGAACAGGTTTGCCGATTTCGGTGGCAATGGCTTATGTCGCAAGCCCGCGCGCCATGCGATGGCGCGACAATGGCGCTACGGCTAAGCACGGGCGCATCGCGCGCAATCGGACAAACGTCCGGCCCAGCGGACAGCCGCGGCCTGAGGTATAATACGCGGGCCAACTTTGAAAGTAGCGCCCGCTCCACGCCACACATGAGTGGCGGGTTATGCGAACAGAGAAATATCCTGGATGCAGAATGCCGTCCCGAAGGGCGGCGCAAATGCCGGACTAAGGCCCAGCGCCACGAGGCGTCAACATGCCGCGCTCCCAGGCAGCCGCCATTGCGATTCTCAGCTTCTGGATTGGGTTGAACCTTTTTGTCTGGTTCGCGGCCACGCGAACGTTTTCGACGGTCGCGCGAATCCTAAAGTCTCCCGATCCGCGCTTCCGCAAAATCGTTGAGCAGCTCGGCGCCGAGCCCACCCGCGAGGTGCTTCGCTACAGCGCCTCGGAGATTAACCGGCGGTATTTTCGAGCCTACGGCTGGACGGAGATTTTGCTGGGAGTGATTCTGCTGGCCTTGCTGTGGCGGCAAACCCCGCGAGATACCGTGGCTGTGGCGATGGTGGCGGGAATGCTGGCCCTGGTGGCGGCGCTGACGCTGGTCGTCACGCCGTGGATGACCTCGCTTGGCCGAACGCTTGACTTTGCGCCGCGCACGCCCGCCCCGCCGCAGATGCGGCGCTTCTGGATGCTGCACGGCGCCTTCACCAGCCTGGACGCGGTCAAGCTGCTGGCCGGGATTGCGCTCCTGATCCGATGGATTGTTGCGGGCTGGTGAGAACGCGCCGGCTCACCTTTCGGGCCAGCTCAGTTTCGCCATTCCCTTCATGGAAGAATAACTGCAAGAAATTCAGCCTCTTGTCCCTGGGTCTTGAAATGCCTTCCGAGCAATTAAGGGCGCGAACCTGCATCCTATCGGCTCGCATTTCTATAGCGTTGAAGATGAATCCCCAAAAACCGCGTCCATGGCGTCTGGCGGCTCGGTGTTGCAGGGTGGGGGAACGTTTGCAGGGTAGCCACCGAGCCGCCTCGGAAGCGCCACTCATTTTTCTTGGTTGTAGATTACGCGGTTCGATTTGGCGAGTCAGTGATTTAGATCACAAAGGAACAAAGTTTTTGCAGGCGTTCGAGGGTCAAAGCAAAGTCACTGTCCTCCATTAGAATGAACAAGATAGGAGGCGCAAGGAGGCTAGGCGGAGGGTTAAAGTCGGAAGCGGTATCGGAGCTCACCATAAATTTCCCGGGGGTTCGCGTAATGCGTCCCTCCAAAGGTGTTGCTGTTATCGAGGAGATATCGCGCGTTCGCCACATTCAGGGCACTGAAGTCGAAGAACCAGTTTTCTCCAAACGATTTTCCGAGGGCGAGATCCACCGAGGTGTGGGCAGCGAGATGAGCTGGGCCGTTGCCGTTCAAAAATCCAGAGCCATACTCGACGGTCGCTGTCGCCCACGCCCGCCAAGGCAACTTGGAGGAGACAACCGCGCTCAAGGTGTTGCGCTGGTCGTGGTCCAGATAGAAATAGGACGTGGGGGCAAATTCAATCAAGCCGCCGGTAATCGGTCCGAGGCCCTTCGCGACCTGGTTCGAGTAGGCGAGATGGACCCGGGCACGCCGGAGGATCACGGGCGCGCGCAGAATGACTTCATTGCCTTGGATGAGTGCCGCCAAATCGGTCAGGGGCAGGAAAATGTCCGAGTTCCCAATCTCATCGTGGTCCAGGAAATTCTGGGCGCTGGTGCGAAAGTGGTCGAAGTTCAGAAACCAGCCGCGAAACGGAATTGAAACCCCCGCATCCCATTGCCGGTCGCGCTCGCCGCGCAGGGGAACGAAACCGAACCCTTGCTGGGCGGCAAAATTGAGCAACGAGCCGGAAACCGTGTCGAGCGGCGGCGGCTGATAATATTGGGCGTAATAGCCGTGCAGCACCCATTGGAGGCGGGGAATCTTGACGTCGGCCCCGAGACGCGGGGAGGTGGCCGTCTCGTTCAATAAACCCGAGTATCGCGTGAAACGCACGCCGCCGTTCAGCGACAACCACGACGCGGCACGATATTGGTCCTGGAAAAACGCCGCTTCAAGATTGCCGGACGGCGTTAGGCGCTGCTCGAGCGCCGTTCCGCTCGGCGGGTTGCTATTGAGCGCGAAAAATGTGTTGTCCAACTGATCGAAAGTCTCGAGCCCCACCTCGGTGTTTTGCTTGCCGACGACGGCGTTCAAAGTGACTTGAGCACCCGGGTAGTTCGAGCGGCGATTATCATTCAGCACAAACGGCGTGTCATCTGGCCCTCCCAAGTAATCCGCCCGATTGAAGTGGTAGAACGGCGAGACGCTGAGCATGACACCGGGACCGAAGGTATGAATCCAGGAAAAGTTGACGAAAGCGTCGCGCTCGATGTCGAGGTCGCGGATGCCGACAGCCTGCTGCTCCGGCGTGTTCGGGATTTGGTAATGATCGCCGCGCATAGAGGCGACCAGGCGCAACTGGTCCTTGGGGGTGGCGTTGAGAAAGAGCGAGCTGAACGCGCCCAGGCCGCTGTCCATGTCATGGAGCACGCGGCTCACCGGCGTCATCAAGCCGAGGTCGGAGCGATTGGCGTCCAGGCTGCCGTAATATGCAAAGCGGTCGGTGTGGCCTCCGAAGCTGAGTTGGTCGTTGGTCTGGTTATAATTCCCGAAACTGGCGACCAGCTCGCCGCTCGTGTTGTACTCGAAGCCGGAACGGGGAACGACGTTAAAGACGCCGTAAGTGCGGTCGCCATACTCGGCGGAGTAGCCACCCGTCGCCCCTTCAATATAGTCGGCGTCCAAAGGATCGAATGACGGACCCACGTTGGAGGCGATGTTGGTATTGGGCACTGGAACGCCATCCACTTCCCAGGCGACTTGATGTCCACCACGGATGTGGAGCATGTCATGCACCATATAGGCGCCGGGAACGTAATCGGTAATCATGGCCATGCTATTGGCGCGGTCGGCGCCGGGGGTGCGGGCGATCGTCTGTCGGTTCACCAGCGTCTCGACGGCGGAAGACTCCGTGTTGAGAGTCTCGGGCGCGGCCGAGACGCGCACGCTCTGCTCAAGCCTCAGCACTTCTAACTCGCAATGGAGAATCGGCGCGCTGCCCGAGGCAACGGCAACCGTTTCTTCAAATGGCCCGAAGCCTTTAGCCTTCACCTCCAGTACATATTCGCCCGCAGGAACTGTGTCGAATACGAATTGTCCATAAGCGTTCGGGCGAGCGGTCAGGGACAGGGATGAAGCGCGGGCGCGAAGGATCACCTCTGCGCCTGGAATAGGACGATGCTGCACGTCATGGACAATCCCGCGCACGTTGCCAAAAATCGTCGCCAACGCAACGGACGGCGAAAACGCGATAATCGCCGATAGAAACACCCAGTTCCGATATGACACAGGGCCCTCCTTTTCCGGGCACTTCTTCCCGCATGTCAATCAGGGATTTCAAGAGACGCTAAAGGAGGAATTTCGGCGGGTGTTTAGGCGGGTTGAAAAAGCCTGGCAGCAATCGAGCAGCCAGCGAGCTCGGCTGGAAAGTAGAAGCAGGTTGAGGCGCAGGCAAAAACGATCGCGGCAGATCGAAGCGCAAGTCAGCAAGACTTAAGGGGAACAAGCTGGCGCTTGGGGACGAGATGCACGTGCAACTCTTGGGGTGCTGTGCCGCCTCAGTTCCCATTCGGCAGGAGGCCGGCATGGTGCCGCTCTTAGAGTGCATCGGACAATGGCCGCCGGTGCAACAAGCGCAACCCATCAAAGCGCAGCAGGAGCTTGAAGATGGCATTAGAAGGCCGGTAACCGCGGGCAATTCGACCATCAGGAGAGAAATCAACAGCAAGCATGCTTGGCGGCGGCGCATATCGCCATTCTAGCAGAAGCTGCTTCGAGCCTAGACTCAAAACCCTGGACCACGGGTTGAATTTGGAATAGTTATTTTCCTGTGGAGGTGGGTGGCCAAAGGAAGCAGCGCCAGAAGGAGGGCCGATGACGCGATACGGTCGGTTGCTGGCCGACGCCCCATGGGAAAAGATCCGGCCCTTGTTTCCCCAGCGACCGCCGCGACCGCGCGGGGGTCGGCCTGCGGCGAATGAGCGCAAAGTGCTGGAAGGGATTTTGTGGATGCTGCGCCGCGGGGCTCGGTGGCAGGATTTGCCCGAGGAGTTTCCGTCACCGGCGACCTGCTGGCGGCGGCTGCGGTGTGCCTTGG
>JAKAWO010000132.1 GCA_021827255.1 Acidobacteriota bacterium
TCCGGCTCGACCGCGGCCCGGAGGAATCCGACCGGCTCGAACACCTGCTGCAGGAACTCCATCGCAGAGAAGGCGATTCGTAGTTCGGCAAGAGGGACCCGTGGCAGAATTACCTTCAACCGCCCACGCCGGGCCGGGAACGACGCCGGGCCTTTCCGGCGTGCTCGTGCTTGACAAGCCTGCCGGGATGACCTCTCACGATGTGGTGGCGCGCGCGCGCCGCGCGCTCGGCATCCAGCAGATTGGGCACTTTGGGACGCTGGACCCGTTCGCTACCGGCGTGCTGCCGCTCTCGATTGGCAAAGCAACACGCTTTACGCAGTTCTACCTGAAATCCCGTAAGACTTACGAGGGAACGCTTCGCTTAGGGTTTGCGACGGACACCTACGACGCGACGGGGCGACCCGCCGGAGAGTCCGCCGGGGTAAAGATCGAGAGGCCACAACTCGAAACCGCCATGCACCAATTCACGGGCCGGCTGATGCAGGCTCCTCCGCCGTTTTCAGCCAAGCGGATTGGGGGCACGCGCGCCTACGAGCTGGCGCGGCAAAACAAGCCCGTCGAGCTGAAGCCGGTCGAGGTGGAAATCTACGCCTTGGAGCTGCTTGACTTTGACGGTGAGCGGGCCCGCTTTGCGGTCGAATGCTCCGGCGGAACTTACGTCCGGTCGCTCGCGCACGATATCGGAAAGGCCATCGGGTGTGGCGCGCACCTTGAAGGATTGCGGCGGATGGCGGTCGCGGAGTTCCGGTTGGATGGCGCGATCCAGCTTGAGCGGATCGAGCAAGGGGCGCCACAGGGCGGCGGCGACTTGCCCCTGGTTCCGCTCGAGGCGCTGCTTCCGGATTGCCCGGAGCTCGTCGTTCGTGGGGGCGAGGAAAAAAGGGTTCGGCACGGGCAGAAGTTCGAGCTCGCGCAGGGAACGCGGTTCGGAGCCGGAGGGCTGGGAGCGCAGGGCATCCAGCTCCTCAAAATTGTGAACGGCGAGCGCCGGCTGATTGCGGTCGCGCGCCGCATTTCCGGCAGCATCTTTCATCCCGACCTGGTTCTGGTTTGAACTTACCGGCGGCTGGCAGGATGCGCGGGATGATAGCCTAGGGGTCCGCGATTCAGCGGAAGATATTTGGCGGCAGGAGAAGACATAAATTGAATATCCTGATTCTGGGCGGCGACGGCTATCTGGGTTGGCCGACGGCGCTGTATCTTTCCAAGCGCGGCCATCGCGTGGGGGTGCTCGACAACTTTGCGAAGCGGCGCTGGGAGATGGAACTGAACGTCGAGCCTCTCATCCCTATCCTGACGCTGCACGACCGAGTCAAGGCGTGGCACAGCGTCTCCGGCCTAACGCTCGAGCTTTTTATCGCGGACCTTCGCAACTACGAGATGGTCAAGAACGCTGTCCGCTCCTTTAAGCCGGAGGCCATCATTCATTACGGAGAGCAGCCCTCCGCTCCGTATTCGATGATGGATCACAATCGAGCGGTTTTTACCCAGACGAACAACATTGTCGGGACCCTCAACCTGCTCTGGGTGCTGCGAGAGTATGCGCCGGACTGCCACCTGGTCAAGCTCGGCACGATGGGCGAGTATGGCACACCCAACATTGATATTGAGGAAGGATTTCTGGAGATTGAGTACCAGGGACGAAAGGACATCCTTCCCTATCCGAAGCAGCCGGGCTCCATCTACCACCTTTCCAAGGTGCATGACAGCCATAACATCCTGTTCGCCTGCCGCACGTGGAAGCTCCGTTCGACCGACTTGAACCAGGGCATCGTCTATGGAGTCGAGACCGATGAAACGGCCCTCGATTCGCGGCTTGCGACCAGTTTCCACTACGACGCGGTTTTCGGCACGGCGCTCAACCGCTTCGCCGTGCAGGCTGTGGCTGGGCTTCCGCTCACGGTTTATGGACAGGGCGGCCAGTTGAGGGGATTTCTCAACATCCTTGACACCTTGCGGTGTGTCGAGCTGGCGATTCTGAACCCGCCGTCAGCGGGCGAGTACCGCGTCTTCAATCAGTTCACTGAAACCTTCAGCGTGCTCGGTCTGGCGGAGCTCGTGAAAAGCCAGGGAGAGAAGCTGGACCTGAAGGTTGAGATCCACCATCTGGAAAACCCCAGAGTCGAGGCGGAGCGTCACTATTACAATGCCCGCCACCAGAAGCTGCTGAACCTGGGCTTGGTTCCCCACCGGCTTTCCGAGGTGCTCCTCAAGAGCATTTTGCGCCAGGTCATGGAGCATCAGGACCGGATCAAAAAGGACATCATTCTCCCCAAGGTGCGCTGGGATGGCAGTTCGTCTTCAGAAGAACAAAGCGAGAGCGCTCGATCAGCATCCGCCGTTGTTCTTGACTAGACGCCATCTGAATCGGTTGACACTCTGCGGGGGAGCCAGCGACGCTTCAGGCGGCCGAGAGTGCGGGCATGGGGATAAAGTCACGGGTTTTCCGGGTCCACGAAGATCTGCTGGCGCCGAATCTGTTTTCGAAAATCATCGCAGGTTATTTCAATGGGGCGGCACATTTCGTAGAGCCGCGAGCACAACGTCGGCCCCAGCCGGCTTAAAGCTACTTCAATGCTCGGAAGTTCTTCGCCGTCCGGGGCGCGGACCACGCGGGGGCCCGGTTCAGCGAGAGGCAGGGTGGTCGTGATGAGCGTGAGCTTTTTTCGGTTGTACCTCGAGTTGATAATGTAACCCAAGGTGTCTTTCACCCATTCGCTTGGGTTCAAGGCCGCGAGCTCGTCGAGCAAAAGAGCCTCGACGTCCACAATCGGCTGGATGATTCTGAATTCCGTGCTCTGGGAGACGGGATTGTAGCTATCCTGGATTTCTTTGAGCAGCTCCCGGAAGTCCTGGAAGCGACACTCGACTCCCTTCTGCAGAATCAAGTCGCGGATCACGGCGACGGCGAGGTGGGTTTTGCCAACTCCCGTCGGCCCAATGAAGAGCAGGCCGTAGTCCACCGGATATTCCTCGACGAAGCGGCGCGCCAGCAGGCGCGCTTCGCTGAGGCTCTTGTTGGGTTGGCCGTTCTCCATGCGAATGTGGAAATTCTCAAACGCGCAATGCTGGTAGCGGCGCGGGATCTGAGCCTGCCGGAGCAGCGTTTCAACGCGCACTGCGCCCCCGCAGTCGCAACGGGCCACGCGCCGCACGCCCTCGCTTTCAACCGGCATCCAGCCGGTCCCTTCGCATTTTGGGCAATCCTTAACGGGCATCGAGGTCGCCTGATAGAAATTCTAAATCAGTTCAGGAATTGAGCACGAGAAAAATCGAATGGGGGCAAGCCGGTATCTTTGGACGGGTTGCCGGCGCGGTGGAGTTGGGCGGCACGGGGGTCGGCGTTAGAGCGTCACAGGGATTGTGGGCCGCGGCTTCCGAAGAACATCGCCGCCGCCTGCCAAGGCGAGCCTGGAAGTTTAATGACCTCCCTCCTTCAACTCACGGATCCAGATGTTGCGGTAGCGGACGGGATTGTGGTGGTCCTGAAGTTCGAGCGGCATCCGAGCCGGCGTGTAGTGATAAGGGTGACGGCCGCCGTGGGTGGGACCGAGGATCGCCACGTTGTCCTGAATTAACACGCCGTTTTGGAATACGGTCACGCGGGCGCGCTTGAGCAGGCGACGCGAGGCGTCGAAAAGCGGGCGATGAAAAACGATGTCGTAGGTCTGCCACTGGCCGGGCGGGCGGCAAGCATTGACAAGCGGCGGATAGTCTCCGTAAATGGCGCCGCACTGGCCGTCGGCATACGTGGGGTTGTGATAGGAGTCGAGCACCTGCAACTCATAGAGGCTTTGGAGAAAGATGCCGCTGTTGCCGCGGCCCTGACTGTTGCCGTGGGGCGGGTAAGGCTCGGCCCACTCGACGTGAAGCTGGAAATTGCCGAAGCGTTGCTTGGTGCGGATGTCGCCGGTGTGCGGAACGACCTCAAAATAACCATGCTCGACTTTCCAGGGCGCCGGGCCACCCTTGACGGATTCCCAGGCATCGAGACTCCTACCGTCGAATAACACAACAGCGTCCGACGGCGGGCGGCCGGGACGATGAGGGCTGCTGAAGCTGCCGGGAGTGATGACCGGCGGGCGAGGGCGGCTCATATCATGGATTTTCCATTGCACAGGTGATGGGTTCTGCCCGAGGGCTTTGGGAACTGCGGGGCGCGCGAGCGCCAACAGAGCGGCGGCCATGACGGTCGAGCCGAGAAAGATGGCGGATTTTTTATTCATGATTTGTCTCCTCACAGCGCATCAAAAACGAAACAGCCTGAATAGCGAGCCAAAGACGAGTTCCCGACAGCTCCGAGCGCAGCACGCCAGGAATCAGACTTATACGCCTTCGAGGCGTGGGATTCAAGCGGCGGCTTTGCTCGGCGGAAATGCGGTTGACCCCGGCGGCTATTATTACTTCCGCAATCCGGGCTTCCAACTGCTGTTCGCTTACGGGCACAGCGTGGCGGGGCAGACGGAAAACTACGCCTACCTGGGACTTTATTGGACGTGGGGCCATCATGCCTCGCAAGCCGCCGTTCGCGCGTCGCAACTGCCGTCGGCAGCATGATCGGCCTTGCATTCCCTGCCATTTTCCCGTTAACTCGTGGGTTGAGCATTTCAGCGCGTCGGTGTCGGATTTCTGGACGTGTCTGCCGAGCGTGCAGCTTGCAGATGGCTCCGGAGACCCGTGGAGCGCAAGCGTTGCGGGGGCGTCAGTAATTCGCATGAAGCTAAACGGTCGAGGAGGCTATGGTGGCGAACGCAGGAAGTTCCGAAGCATGGGTCAGGTCGCTGATGAGAATTGTGGTGGGATTTACCTTTATGGAACACGGATTCCAAAAATTGTTTGGCTTGTTCGGAGGCGTCAACGGACACGGCGCCGCCGTGCATGGTTTCAGCCTCATCTTTGTGGCCGCCGTGCTCGAGAGCGTGGGCGGGCCGCTGATCCTGCTGGGCCTTTTTACGCGGCCAGCGGCTTTCATTCTGAGCGGTGAAATGGCGGTGGCCTACTTTATGGTCCACTTTCCGCGCAGCTTTTGGCCGATCGTGAGCGGCGGAGAGCTGGCGGTCGTTTACTGTTTCGTCTTTCTCTATTTATCCGCGGCTGGGGCGGGGCCGCTCAGCCTGGACCGAATGATTTGGAAAAAAAAGTAGGCGGGCGCCGAAAGTTGGCGCGAACCGCAGAGACAGCCGAGGGCCTCCGAAGGACCCGCTCGGGCAGAGGGGTTTGCTTCGGCCGGTCACTGTTGTCCAGTCGTCTGAGGCGCCAAGCCGCTATTTTTTTTCACGCCCTCGACGAGTCTGGGGAAGTCGTGCGAAAGGACGCGCCCGCAGTTACGGCAGGTCCAGGTCGCCTCGGAGATCTCGATATGGTTCCAGTTAACGCAGCCGCAGGAGCAGACAACCTGCAGGCCGAGGCCGCTACTTCCCTGCACCAGGGTGACGTCCTCGGGGCTGACGGGAAAGCTCATGCAAGTGCCTCGAATCGGATGGCGATATTGTACGAAATTTTGTGATAGACTGCGCCTTTTGTTCATGGAAATTACTCGGCGGGGGGGATTATGCCTGACGTCATCAAAACTCCGAAAGTCTATGACGCGATCATTGTGGGCTCGGGAGCGGGTGGGGGCATGGCCGCTTACGTGCTGACCCAGGCGGGCGCCAAGTGCCTGATGCTGGAGGCTGGCGACTGGTACGACACGGCCAAGCAATCCAAGATGTTCGAATGGTATTACCAAGCGCCCCACCGCGGGGCGACGCGCTCCCACACCTTTGGTTACTTTGACGCGGCGGTCGGCGGCTGGGAGCTGAAGGGCGAGCCTTTTACCGTCGCTCGCGGCGAGGAATTTACTTGGTTCCGCTCACGCATGTTGGGCGGACGGACAAACCATTGGGGACGCATCTCGCTGCGCTGGGGGCCCTATGACTTCAAGCCCTATAGCCGCGACGGCCTGGGATTCGACTGGCCGATCAGTTACGACGACATGGCCCCCTATTACGACAAAACCGAGGAGCTGATCGGCGTGTTCGGTTCCAAGGAGGGGCTGATTAACGACCCCGACGGCAAGTTCCAGCCGCCGCCCAAACCGCGATGCCACGAACTGCTGATTCAGGCGGCGAGTCAGAAACTGGGAATCCGCTGCATCCCTTCAAGACTCTCGATTCTGACCGAACCGCTGAACGGGCGTCCAGCATGCCACTACTGCGCGCAGTGCGGGCGGAGCTGCGCCACCTCGTCCAATTTTTCTTCCCCCACGGTGCTGATTCCTCCCGCGATGAAGACCGGGAACCTTGAAATCCGCACCGGCGCCATGGTGCGCGAGGTGCTCGTCAACCGCGAAGGCCTGGCCACGGGGGTTTCATATATTGATAAGAAGACCCGAAAGGAAGCGCAGGCGCGCGGCAAGGTGGTGGTGCTGGCGGCGAGCACCTGCGAGACCTCTCGGCTATTGCTGAACTCCAAGAGCCCGCAACACCCGAACGGCTTGGCGAATTCTTCCGGCATGGTGGGCAAGTATTTGATGGATACGGTCGGGGCGGACGGCAGCGCGGGGTTTATCCCGGCGCTCCTTGATCTGCCGCCCCACAACAGCGACGGCGTCGGCGGCATGCACCTCTATATGCCGTGGTGGCTCTATCAGGAGCAATTGGAGCATAAGCTGCCGTTCGCGCGAGGCTACCACATCGAGATCGGAGGCGGCCGGGGAATGCCGGGCCCCTCTGAATTTGGCGGGTCAGAACGCTTTCTCGGCGGCGGATACGGCGTGGGGCTGAAACAGGGCGTCCGAAAACTCTACGGGGCCTTCGTCGGATTCTCATGCCGGGGCGAAATGATTCCAAACGAGAACAGCTATTGCGAGATTGACCGGGAGGTAATGGACGAATGGGGCATTCCAGTTCTCAAATTCCACTTCAAGTTCAGCGACCAAGAAATTCAAATGGCTAGGCACGCGAGAGAGACCTTCGCTGAGATCATCTACACGATGGGAGGCGAATCGCTGCGGCAGTTTGGTCCGGAAGACAATTGGGGGATTTCGCCGGGCGGCAACATCATCCACGAGGTTGGGACCGCCCGGATGGGCGCCGACCGCAGAACCTCAGCCCTGAATCCGCACGGCCAGGCCTGGGATTGCAAAAACCTCTTTGTGACGGATGGGGCGCCGTTCGTCTCCAACGCCAACAAGAATCCCACCCTCACGATCATGGCGCTTGCGTGGCGAACGTCGGAATATATCGCGGAGCAGGTGAGGAAAA
The DNA here is from genome assembly GCA_021827255.1 of Acidobacteriota bacterium. Taxonomy (GTDB): domain Bacteria; phylum Acidobacteriota; class Terriglobia; order UBA7540; family UBA7540; genus JAKCCV01. Next base: position 7,248 of record JAKAWO010000132.1, read on the forward strand.
GGAATGTGTAGGCGGCTATCAGCGACGGAGGCCACAGGAGGGAGCTGAAGAAGCGCCGTCTCAGATGTCAGGCGACGGCGAGGGGCCGGCGATGATCGGTTCCCTGATCAGGCTTTGGGCCGAGAACAGGATGTTAGGAGGTCATCATGGGCGAGGAAATGAAAAAAGGCGATGGCTTGATGAAGCGGCGCGACATGCTCAAGGTCATCTCGACCGTGCCGGCGGCGGCGCTGGTACCGCTGGGATCCGCGCTGGCCGAAGAGCAAGTGGAAAAGACACCGAGCCCCTCGGCGACCGCGCCGAAGCAGGAGACGGCGCTGCGCCCTTACAAGCTGCAGATTCTGACCGAGCACGAATACAAAACCATTCGCGTTTTGAGCGACTGGATTGTTCCTGCCGACGCGCGTTCCGGCAGCGCCACCCAGGCCGGGGTGCCGGAGTTTATAGACGACTGGCTCAACTTCTGGCGGGGAAATATGCTGTCAGAAATTCAAGGCGGCCTGATCTGGCTCGACATCCAGTGCCATCATCATTACGGCCACGATTTTGTGGATTGTTCGGCCGAGGAGCAAAAGAAAATGCTCGACCGCATCGCCTACCCCCAGACGGCGGCTCTGGATGATGCCAACGAGGTGGCGTTCTTTAACCGCCTGCGGGGTCTTGTGTTGGGCGGTTTCTACTCGAGCGAAATGGGGGTGAAGGATTTGCCTTACCTGGGCAACCAGATGGTGGCCGACTGGGAGGGATGCCCCGCCGACGTGATGGCGAAGCTTCAGGAGAACGAAAAAAAACTGGGACTCAAGCTGCTCTGAGCGGGGCTTCTTCTCGCAACCGTCCCGCTCAACTGCCAGCGACGAGCCTGC
>JAKAWO010000133.1 GCA_021827255.1 Acidobacteriota bacterium
AGTCTCGAAAGCCGGAAACGCGATGGCTGCGCTACGCGGTTACTTTTCGACTTTGGCCATCAGCTCGACGAATTTCTGCTCGCGTTCTTTTTGGTTGAGGCCCAAGTGTTTTTCGAGGACCTGCGTGGTATTCATCGAGCAGAACTTGGGGCCGCACATCGAGCAGAAGGCGGCGTCCTTGTAGTACTCATCGGCCAGGGTTTCGTCGTGCATGGAGCGAGCCGCCTCCGGATCAAGCGACAGCTCGAACTGCTTGTTCCAGTCGAAAAGGAATCGCGCGTAGGAGAGCGCATCGTCGCGGTCCCGCGCCCCGGGGCGGTGACGAGCTACGTCGGCGGCGTGGGCGGCGATCTTATAGGCGATGATGCCCTGCCGCACATCGTCCCGGTTGGGCAGGCCGAGGTGCTCCTTGGGCGTGACGTAGCAGAGCATGGCCGCGCCGTGCCAGCCGATCATCGCCGCCCCGATGGCCGACGTGATGTGATCGTAGCCGGGGGCGATATCCGTGACCAGTGGGCCGAGCGTATAGAACGGCGCCTCGCGGCAAATCTCAGCTTCCATGTCCACTTGCAGCTTGATCTGGTCCATCGGGATATGCCCCGGGCCTTCGATCATCACCTGGACGTCGTATTCCCAGGCTTTTCGCGTCAGTTCGCCCAGCGTCCGCAGCTCGGCGAACTGGGCCTCGTCGCTGGCATCGGCGATCGAGCCAGGCCGCAAGCCGTCACCCAGGGAAAAGGAAACGTCATATTTCTGGAGGATATTGCAGATGTCCTCGAAGTGGGTGTAGAGGAAGTTTTCCTGGTCGTTCTCAACACACCACTCGGCCATGATGGCCCCGCCACGGCTGACGATGCCGGTGATGCGCTTGCGCGTGAGGGGAATGTGGTCGCGAAGGACGCCGGCGTGGATGGTCATGTAATCCACGCCCTGCTCGGCCTGCTCTTCAATCACCTCGAGCATCAGTTTCGGGGTCAGATCGCGAACCCGAGGAACGCGAGCGATGGCTTCGTAAATCGGCACGGTGCCGATGGGAACAGGACTGTGGCGGAGGATCGCCTCGCGAATCTGGTGGATGTCACCGCCGGTCGAGAGGTCCATGACCGTGTCCGCGCCAAAGTGAACGGACGTGTGCAGCTTGTCGAGTTCCTGTTCGATGTTCGAGGTGGTCGAGGAATTGCCGATGTTGGCGTTGATCTTGCACGTTGCCGCCACGCCGATCGCCATCGGCTCAAGCTCGATGTGACGGATGTTCGCTGGAATAATCATCCGTCCGCGAGCCACCTCGTTGCGGATGGTTTCTGGCGAAAGGCTTTCCCGCTTCGCTACATAGTCCATCTCTTCGGTGATCCCGCCTTGGCGGGCGTAATGCATTTGGGTGACGACGGGGCCGCGGCGCCTGGCAACCCATTCCTTGCGAATCGGAAGCAACATCGTTTCTTCTCCCTCGAGCGGCTCGGCAGGTCCCTATTATTCCGCTGTCTGAGAGTTTACCTCTGCGTCGAACATGGCGCAACGCACGGCGCACGTTCACCGCGCGACGAGGCGGCGTTGAGCGCTCGGGCAAGGATAACCGCTTCGGTCGCTCCTCGCTCCGGCTTGCCCCACTCTACTGTACCCGGCGCGGCGGTTCGTTCGACTTCCCATCGTCCAGTGGCTTGCGGCCAGCAAACCCTTCTTCCAGGCCGTGCCACCAACCAATGCGGTTCTCGCCCAACTTCCAGCAGAGGAATGCCTCCCGCCCTTCGATCAGGCTCGGAAAGTCCACCAGGCCCTCGTCCAGATCCTTCACCACGCAGCCATTCTCTTGAATCCTGGCAATCGTTTCCGTGATTCGCGCCGTGGCCCGCTCGGAGGCTTCCTTCTTCTTAGCCAGTTCAGCAAAAGGGGGCAGGGACCCTCCCAGCGCCATAATGCGGGCGGACGCCAGAGCCAACTCTTCTCGCAAGACCTCCAGCTTCTTCTTTTCGCCGCGAGCTTCGACAAGAAACGCCTCAATCAAAGGCAAGAGCTCTTCCGCCTCATGACGGCTAAAGTGTCTTTCTCCCATGGTTAACCCGCGAGCCGCCTGCGCTCCTTCGCTTTCGCCCCGCCGCGCCGGTCGAGCTCCATCGCGCCTATTCAGGGAGAGGATACCAGGACGCCGCGCCGCCCTGGCCAGCGTGGCTCGCCCCATTCTGCGCTCTGTCGCCAGGCGGCGCAAAGAGCTATTGTGCCGTCCATCCCCCGTCAATCAGGATATCTGTCCCCGTGATGAACGCCGCTTCCTCGGAGCACAGATAAAGGGCCAAATGGCCGATCTCCTCCACGCGCCCCCAGCGGCCCACCGGAATTCGGGAAATAAATTGCTGATTGATCTCGGGCTGATGCATCAGCTCGGTGTTCATCTCAGTGGCGAAAGGTCCGGGGCTGATGGCGTTGACCGTAATGCCATCACCCGCCAGCTCGAGGGCTAGGCCGCGGGTCAAACCGAGCAATCCCGCCTTGCTGGCCGAATAGGGCGCGCGCCCAGGCAGCGAAACCCAGCTCATGATTGACGTCAGGTTGATAATGCGGCCGTAGCCCTGGCCTTTCATGTGCGGCACAAACGACCGGCACATCAGGAACACGCTCGTCAGGTTGGTGTCCTGAACGCGGCGCCATTCTTCCAGCGTAAAATCCACCAATGGCTTGCGCACGTTCACACCAGCGTTGTTGATCAGAATGTGGACGCTGCCGAACGCTTCCATCACCTCTCGCTCGACCCTCCGCACTTGCTCTTCTTGGGCGACGTCGGCTTGAAACACGTGCGCCTGTCCGGCCACCTTCTTTACGGCCTCGGCGGCTTCCTCCAACTTGGCCCGGTCGCGGGAAACCAGGGCCACCCTCGCGCCCGCGGCGCCAAGCGCCAGCGCCATAGCTTTGCCAAGGCCGCGGCTTGCCCCCGTAATCACCGCTGCTTTGCCCTCCAGCTTCTTCTCGCTCATAGTTCTTTTCTTGTGGGTGCGCGATCGGGAGCCCTCGGTCGGCGCGTCAGTCGCCCGCAGACGCGGAGTCAAAGTCACTAATGGATCTCGAGCATGCGGCCTAGTGCGGCATGAGCCCAAGCACGGGTTTCACTGTCCACCTTCACGCGGTTCACAACGCGGCCCGCCACAAGGTTTTCAAGGGTCCACGCGAGGTGCTGAGGCGAGATCCGGTACATGGTGCTGCACAGGCAGCCACAATCGTCGAGCGAGATCACCCGCCGGTCGGGGTGCTCCTGCGCAAGGCGGTTGACCAAATGAATCTCGGTTGCTATGGCCCACTGGCTTCCCGGAGGAGATTCGGTCACCCGCCGGATGATGAATTCGGTAGAGCCCACCTCATCGGCCAGTTGGCAGACGTCCCACCGGCACTCCGGATGGGCAATCACGCGAATGCCGGGATGGGCGTGGCGAACTTTTTCGACCTGCTGCGGAAGGAATCGCAGATGAACCGAACAATGACCTTTCCACAGGATCACCTTGGCTTGGCGAATCTGTTCGTCGCTCAGCCCGCCCGATTCCTGACGCGGGTCCCACACCACCAACTGCTCGAACGGGATGCCCATCGCGTAACCCGTGTTCCGGCCCAGATGCTCGTCAGGCAGGAAAAGCCCTTTTTCGCCCTGCGCCAGCGCCCACTCCATGACCTTGCGCGCATTCGAGGAAGTGCAGACTGAGCCGCCTCGCCGCCCGACGAAGGCCTTGATGGCCGCCGTGGAGTTAATGTAGGTGACTGGAACAATCTTCGCTGGCGTCGCTCGCGCCAGCTCATCCCAGGCGACTTCCACTTGTTCGAGCTCCGCCATGTCGGCCATGGAGCAGCCGGCATTCATGTCGGGAAGGATCACGATTTGGCGCTCCGCCCGTAGGATATCGGCTGCCTCCGCCATAAAGTGAACCCCGCAGAAGACGATATAATCTGCCTGCTTGCGGCTCGCCGCCAGTTGCGACAGCTTGAGCGAATCCCCGCGGTAATCTGCGAACTTAATCACTTCATCGCGCTGATAGTGGTGGCCCAGGATCACCAGCCGCGCTCCGAGCGTTCTCTTGGCGCGCGCGATGCGTTCGTCGAGCTCCTGGTCGGATAGCTCAACGTAATTCTCCAGGGTTGGTAAGGATACCGTTGTCGCCATGCTCTTATTCTAAGCCCGATGGTCAGCGGGTGTCATCGAACCTGAGAGGCGCCATGCCGCGCGCTACCCTCCCAGAACGATCATTTCCATCTTTGGACGGTTTTGCGGCTCATAGCCGGTGCCGGAACTGATCGCCTCGCGCCTCTCCTCCGAATAGCGATCCGTCCTTTTCCGCCAAATCACGGCGATCCTCTCCATCAACTCGTCGTTGGTCGAGCCGCCTCGCATCAGCGATTTCAAGTCATATCCCGACGGTGAGAACAGGCAAGTGACAAGCTGTCCGTCGGCTGTGAGCCGGGCGCGGTCGCACTCCCGGCAGAACGGTTCCGTCACGGACGCGATGACGCCCAGTTTGCCACGACCGTCCGCAAACCTGTAATCCACAGCCGGCGCGCTCGCATCCGTCCGCTTGGCTTCTCGGAGCGGATAGCGGGCGGCCACTGCTTGGAGGATTTCCTTTTTGGAAACCACCTTGTCCAACTGCCAGTGGTTCGAATTTCCTGCGTCCATGTATTCAATGTAGCGGATCGTAAAGCCATGGTCCCGCGAAAATTCCGCCAGCGGCAAGATCTCGTCGTCATTCACCCCGCGCTCGATCACCGCATTGATTTTGATGGGGTGAAAGCCGCACCGCTGGGCGGCTCGCAGGCCCGCGAGAACGTCGGAAAGCTCGCCACGCTGGCTGATGCGCTTGAATTTCTCAGGGTCTAGCGTGTCGAGGCTGACGTTGATCCTTGCGAGCCCCGCTGCCCGCAACGGCGGCGCCTGTTCGGCGAGCAGAGCCCCGTTCGTAGTAAGGGAAAGGTCCTTGACCCCTGGCAGTGCCGCGATCCCTTTCACCAGAATTTCCAATTGCTTGCGGACTAACGGCTCGCCCCCGGTAATCCGGATCTTCTCCGCGCCCAACCGAACAAACAGCCCAGTAAGACGAAGAATTTCCTCATAAGAGAGCAGTTCGCGCCGTTCAACCCACTTGTACTTGTTGAGCGGCATACAGTAAGTGCAGCGGAAATTGCACCGATCGGTGACGGAAATTCGCAGGTCCTTCAACCCTCGCCCAAAGGCGTCCTTGGCCATGGCTGCTCGCGCGCTCACTGGCCCTCCACCACTTCGCTGTTATCTACAGAGTCAACTCGCTGCGATCCGCCTTGCATCTATGGCCCCCAAGTTATATATTCAGCTTATGTCTCAGCGAAGAAATGTTCCACGGTATCTGTACGGCGGCAATGGCGAACTCTCGCCTCTCCCTGCGGGCAGCTCGGCTGAGGTGACCGTGATCTCCATCGGCCTCGGCGGTTGCAGGCTTCAGGGACCCGAGCTCCCCTCGCCCGGGGAAAACTGCGGGCTCAAGCTCGAGTGGCGGGGCAAAGAATTTGAGGCGATCGGCCAAGTCGCCTGGAAAGGCAGGGACAATACCGCCGGCCTCAAGTTTAATTCGGTCCCCGACAACAGCTTGGAGACCCTCCGAGAACTTTGCGCCAATCTGCGTTTGGAGCCTCCCAGCGGCACACCAGCCAACTACTAGGCATTATACTACGGAGGCTATTTTGAGAGACCAGAAGACATGTCAACGGCCTAGCGCCCGTCGAACCGGAAGCCTGCCCCGCTCCCTTGAATGCTTCGGTCTTTAAAAGCAAAGGGCCGCACTCGTAGTGCGGCCCCCGTTTTTCCACAAGACAGCTTGCGATCAGACCGGAACCTCATCCCTTTCTACGGGCTGCGTCTGACCAATCTGCACAAGTTCTGCTTTGGGCTTTTTGAGCACCATCTCTTCATAAAGGGCTCGAGCCTGTTTCTCCTCCCACTCGGCTTTGCGCCGGGCGCGTTCCTCTTCCGCCGCGGTCATCGGAATGTCGTGCTCACGCTCGCGCACGCGGTTGGCATCCTCGGCGTTGACGACCAGAGAGTGTTGTTGATCCGCGAGCGCCACTTCCTTACCCCGCGCGTAAATTTCATGTTTGCCATGCGACTTGTACCACTCAGCAACCGTCGCGTTCTTGTACATGTTCTCGATAATGTTGCGCCAGCCGATCCCGGTGTTGTACGCGCAGAAGGAAATTTCGCCTTGCTGCGTTGCGTAAGGAATGATGCACATCTCCGTGCGCCGGAAATCATAGTTGAACAGATCCTGGAACCACATCCCGGCGATGAAGAGGAAATTCCACGGGTCGGACCGGCGTTTGAGCGTGTCGTCTATCGTCCGCACGGGGCTTGAAGCTCCGTAAACCTGGTCGGCCCGTTTTTCGCCCGTCAGTGCGAACGATTTGTCGAATTTCTTCAGCAGGTCCGCCAAGGCCAGGCTCTTGGGCGCGCCGAGCGGCTTGTAATTCTTGAGCAGGCAAAGAGCCATCATAAAGTTCGAGAAACCTCGGCCGCGTCCAGCATCGGTGATCTTCTGCATGTCTCGCACCAAGCCGGGAATGTCCAAAAACTGCGGTACGGGCGCCCACTCCTTGGTTTCCTTATTGATCATCAGCGCTGTCCCGACGCCGCAATTGGGGTGGCAGCCGCAGCTCACTTGGCCCCACTGGGCTTCCGGTCCATGGACGAGGTCGGCGAAGTCCGCAAACGCTCCCATCAGCGAAAGCGGGAACCAATCCCGCGTGGGCTCGGTGATGCCGAGTTGTTTCTTCACGTCGAGCGCCATATGAGAAAGCGTGTAACGTTGCCGCATGCGCCGCGCCGGCGTGATGTCCTCGTCACGGCCCGTGAACGAGACCGGCTGGAAGGCAATGAACGCGATCTTTTTTGGATTTTCACGCGCAAAGTTGATAATGGGTCCTACCTGGTCGTTATTGACGCTGTTCACCAGGGTTGTCACTAGAATGATCTCGATCCCCGCCTCGTGCATGTTGTCGATGGCTTTCAGCTTAACGTCGAACAGGTTCCCGACCTGGCGGTGTGAGTTGGCGTCGTTGCCGATGCCATCGAACTGCAAGTAGGCGTAACGCAGCCCCGCCTCGAACGCCCGCCGGCAGAACTCTTTGCTCTTGGCAAACTCAATGCCGTTGGTGGCCGCCTGCACGCTGTTGTAACCCAACTTCCTGGCGTGGCGGATGGCGTCAATAAAATAGGGGGACATGGTCGGCTCCCCGCCCGAGAATTGCACGGACATCTGCCGCTTGGGTTTGATCTTCATCGCGTTGTCGAGGATCTCTTTGATGTCCTCCCAAGTCAGCTCGTGAACAAAGCCCACTTGATTGGCATCCATAAAGCAAGGATCGCACATCATGTTGCACCGGTTCGTCAGGTCCACGGTCAGCACTGACCCGCGCCCGTGCCGGATGGTGCTCGACCCGTGGTTGTGGAGGTCCGCGTCGTTATGTGCGCGAATGTCACGCCCAGGAAAATTCTTCTCAATCCATTTCAGGAAGTTCGCGTCCACCGCCATGATATCTTCAAAGTGGCCGTGAATCGGGCAATCTTTCACCATCCAAATCTGACCGTCACGCTCGATGATTTGCGCCTTGATTTCGCCGACCTTCTGAGTGAGAAGATCCCGCCAGTCGCGCTGCCCTTGGATAATGGCCTCTCGCGCTTCCTTCACGCATCCCGGACAGAGCGAGTCCGTCTGTCTTGGAAAGCCCAGTTGCGGCTTGGTTTTCTGCCAGGACTTCAACAGCGGCTTCTCTGACCACTTGGGTGTAAACGTCTCCGCCGGCTTGTACTTATTGAAAAACTGAATACCATCGAAAAGCGCTCCAGCGGTTTTCGTCAGGGCTAAATCAAAATACTTCATTGCCCTCTGTCCTGTGATTCTTGGCATCGGTTGCTCCTTCGCTGTAGGTTTACGCCGCTGGCAATTCTGCGGCCCAATCACCGAAATGCTGCACGCCAGCCACCGCGTACAGGCAACATGCTCCCTCTTTCGGCCCATAATGTAACCTGCGCATCCACAACCCGTTAAGCAAATTGCGGCGGATGGGGATTTTTGAGGGTCAAAAAGCGCAAA
>JAKAWO010000134.1 GCA_021827255.1 Acidobacteriota bacterium
TGCTTGTGCCATTGAAGGGATGACGTGTGAATGTAATGGATAGTCGAAACAAGCTCCATCTCCTTTGGCGACAGCTCTGAAAAGGTTTTAGCGACATTGTCCAGCTTCGATTTGTGCTCGGCCAGTTCGTCGGAGTGTTGGTTCAAAAGAATTTCCAAGTTGCCGCCTGGTGCGTAGTCGGACCGCTGGGGGTCGCTCGATTTGTCGCCGATGACGTCGTCCACGATCGGATTTTCGGTCACCTCAAACACTTCCTGGCTGAAGGGGCCGTAAGGGTGGATTTCGAATCGAAACGGCAGCGGCGCCCCGGCCGCCTCAGCGAAGTAGCACAGCTTCTGAAGGATGGTCCTGCCCAGCGTTTTGTCGCTCACCTGCTTGTACTCGATCAGGTACGCAACGAGGAGGAATGCTCGACTTTGGGCCTGCGGTCGCGAGTTGATGCGCTGAGTTCGGAGGGCGGGCCGCCGCAAACGGCGCGGACGCGAGGCGACTGGATTTTAGGCGCCGGGTTGATTAAAATGGGCGAAGGCGCTCGAAGGTTGCCGAGCCGCGAAAGGAGTTTTAGGCCTTGACAAGAAAACGATGGGGACGATGGCTGGCCGCCGGAATACTGCTGCTGCTCTCGGCGGCGATCGTAGCGGCCCAGGCCAGGAAGGCCGCGGGGCTCGAGGCGGTCCGCGATGAGGTGCTGCGCTACGTGCGGCAGCGATTCAGCATTCCGGCGAACGTTACGCTGAGCTTGGCGCCTTTCCGCGACGCCGAGGGGCTTCCCGAGTTTTACCAAACCACGGTGCTGGTGAACGGCGGCAAGTCGCAGCAGGTAGCCTACGTCAGCAAGGACGGCAAATATCTGATCTTCGGGAACATTTACCAACTCGGGTCCGACCCGCGGCTGGCGGTGGAGCGTCAGATCGATCTGCGCGACCAGGCAGGCGTGGGCCCGGCCAACGCGCCGGTGACGATTGTCGAGTATTCCGACCTCGAGTGCCCCATGTGCGCCCGCATGCACGAGTTTCTGGCCAAGCAACTGATTCCCAAGTACGGCAACAAAATCCGAGTTGTCTTCAAGGAATTTCCGCTGGTGCAGATTCATCAGTGGGCGCTCTCGGGCGCGATTGCCGACCAGTGCGTTTTTGAGATCAATCCCAGCGCCGTCCTGCCCTTCCGCACGCTGGTCTTTGAAAACCAGGGTCTGGTGAATGCGACCAATGCGCGTTCCCTGCTACTCGATTTCGCCCAGCGCGTGGGAGTGGAGCGCCTGAAGCTCGCCACCTGCATGGATTCCAAAGCGACCCTGCCCCGCGTCGAGGCCAGCATGAGGGAGGGCCAAAGACTCGGCGTCAACAGTACACCCACGCTTTTTGTTAACGGCCAGATGGTCGTCGGCCTGCCGCCCCCCGCGCAGTTTGACGCCATCGTGGATCACGCCCTCGCTGCCGCCCGGTAGCGGCGGCCTTCAGGCCACCACCCGGCTGTAGCGGCGATGTGCGATCGCCGACGGTCGCCGCTCTGAGCCTGCCCTGACGCAGGAAGGCAGCGGCGACCCCGCCGATGGCCCGCCGCCAACAGCGCGGATGAAAGTTCTATGCGTTAGCGCGATTCTGGCCGCGGCGCGATTGGGCAACCTGAAATGACTGGCTTGCGGAATGCTGAAGGTGGCGATCAGCGCCTGCGCCTTGCTCACCACCCCGTCCCGCTAAAACCCCGCATGCTCCTTGACTGCCGCGTCGGCGAGGGTTGTGAAACTCGCTCTCGCGTTGGCAGGAAAGCTCAAATCTCAGGGGCGCCCCCAATTCGCAGATATTGCAGCGAAGATGATGTATAGGGCACCCCGTAGGAGTCGAGGGGCCTATTTATCCAACCTGCCGGCGGTTGACGCTTAGGTGTACAATGCGTAGGAACCGAAGTTGGAGGATGGCAAAGCCAAGGGCGATTTCGCTTTTCTCGGGTTGCGGGGGCTCGGACCTCGCCGTGCAGAATTGCGGATTTAGCATCGTTTGGGCCAACGACGTGTGGGACGTGGCGTGCCAAACGTACCGAGATAACATTCCCAATGCGAAAATCGAAGAAGGGGACATCCGATGCTTTGATAAATTCCCGGATGCCGATCTCCTTTTCGGCTGCTACCCGTGCCAAGGGTACAGCCAAGGCGGGCGACGAAATCCCGATGAACCGATAAATTACCTTTACCAAGAATTTGACAGAGTTCTTCGACAGATTCGCCCAAAGGCATTCGTGGTTGAAAACGTAATTGGCATGGCTTATGGCAAAAACAAGATGCTCTTGATGAACCAAGTGTACCGATTCCGCATGGCCGGTTATCGTGTAACCTGGGCCGCGCTCGACGCGAAGGATTTCGGGGTCGCGCAAACCCGGCGACGGGTTTTTATTGTGGGAATCCGGTCAGATCTCGGCTTGACGTATGCTTTTCCGGCACCGACATATGGGCCGGCCAGGAATAAGCCCTATACTGCCCAGTCGAATGTCATAAAGGGACTGCCAAAGTGGCCTAATGGGGAGTTCAATGCCGAAGGCTTCCATTGGTATTATCTTTCTCGAAACCGCCGTCAGCCGTGGGGAAAACCAGCTCCTTGCATTGTGGGACATTGGCGACACGTTCCTTACATCCTATAAGCCCCCCGCTCAGACGCGTTGACACCGACCACTGGCGGTTTTCTACCAACCGCCGTGCCAGGCGCCTCTCATACAGGGAGTGTGCAGCGATACAGGGTTTTCCCGCGAACTTTGTCTGGAATCGAGGCACAGTGCGCGAAAAATTTCAGATGATCGGAAATGCCGTTCCTCCCCCACTTTTTGCTGCCGTCTTGCGCGGCCTAAGTCGAGTGTGGAAGATCCCCTAGTTCAGCGGGATTCCCAGGGCGTGGTCACGCTCTCCTTCAAGCCACGCCGCAGTTTCGGGGAAAGGGGTTGTAGGCGCGTGCTCGCAGATTCGGAAGCGATCGAGTGTCAGACAATACGGAGCGAGTTTTCTGAGTCGCGCGTTTTCATCCATTGCGAAAGGGACCGCGAAGAACGTTATAAAGGTGCTTCGATGGTCGCCTTGGAAGTAGCTCCAGAACAATGCGGGCTGGGTCTCCATACCCTTTCTCTTCCAGTCCGTTCGACCTGTAGCGCAATTCCCCAGAGCGACGAATCTTGGGAACTTATTGTCCCGGAAATTCTTCACAATTAGAACATCCCAGCCCGCGTCACCGCCATCAGGAGCCGTGGTTTTCAGCTTCTGCCCCAAGTTCGGGATTAATTCAATGACCTTGTCCAGGAGTGCGGCATAGTCTGGTATATGCGCAGAGGCCCATGGTGCTCCGATACGCAAAGCATGGCCGCCAAAAAAGCTCCTTGCCGCGTTCATCACAACTGATTCAAACTGCAGCGCCCTTTGCTCATTCTGAATATCTGACGCTGGTAGTAAGCTAAGGGCGAGACAAAAAAGGTACGTCGTACTCGCGGGGTTCGGGTGGGCGAGTTCGAGCTTGGACCCGTCAGTCGTGAACGGGTAAGCACTTTCCAAAAGTTTCTGACGGTCGCGGAATTCGTCCAACACATTTTGAGCCGTTTGCTCTACGCGGGGCCTGTCTTCCTCATCCAGAGCAACCTCGAGCGACTCGACAATCGCGCTGGCAGCGGTGGGTCTTCCGCTCGCCCAGGTTTGCAGCTCGATGATGTCTGATATTTCCTCGACGGGTTTCATCGGGTCCGTTTTCGTGCCACGCGCGTCTGGCTTTGGGCGGTGTTAAGTTTTAGCTTTTCGAATGCACGATCGAGGCTTTCAATCGCGGAAACCACCCTTGCGTCGTCTCTTACATCGAAGATCTTCGGCAGACACTCCTCGATTGTATAAGCTGCGTTCATAAGCTTTTCGGCTGTTTGACCCGAGTTGAACTCCGTATAAAGAAGTGCGCCTTCCAGGCTGCGCTTCGCGCGGAAATACTGAAGCGCGCTCGGACTCGCCAGTACGAAGTCAAATTTCTGTTGCGAGCGGCTATTCAGCAGCGGCGGCACTTCCTTCGTTCCGATGACCCAGCCGATGAACTCACCCAACTGTTCTATGTGGTCATGCGGAACGGGCGTTTTTGCCGGCACACCAGACTTCAGGCCCAGGAAATCCTGAACCTGCTGGCTTCCCAGAAGAGTGTAAAAGGTGCCAAAAAAGCGTCTCTGGTACGCTTTTTCGGGGTCGAACTTTCCCTCGGTTTCGGCCTGCTTTAATGCAAGGAAGGCTACCAGCCACCGCCGAAGGGTCGGCAAATTTGTTCCTAGCCGGCGGGCAAAATCGGAAAGGTTCGAATCTGAGAAATCCTCGCCACAACGTAAGAGCACAAACTTCGCTTTAGCTTCCGGTGTCCACTCACGAGCAGCCGTCACGTGCTTATAGCCAAGGTACGCGTCCAGCCTTGCCTGGTCCCAGCCCGTTTGGATGTTGACCTTTTTGAGAGTGTCGGCGAATTTTTGATTCACCGGGGGAGGGGTCGGCTCCGGCTTCCCATCCCCAATTCTTCCACCGTTGAGGATTTTCAGGGCGGCCAGCCTTCGATTACCCTCTACAACGTAATATTCCCCTTTCTTATCTGCAGGTCGCGCGATCACCGGGTCGCCCCCGATCACGCCCGACACAGCCATTGAGTTCAGCAGGTCATCAATGCCTACGTCCTCAACGAGGAACCGGAAAATCTCTGGCTGGCTCCCAGCCGCCGGCAGCCGGGGGTTATGGGGGTCGAAATGAAGCTTCTCGACCTCGACGGATTTGGTTTCGATTGCCGTACGAACGTCCCTGATTCTACACTAACTTGAAATGGCGAGAGGCAAAACAATTGTCAGCCGGGCCAGAAGCGAAAACATGCGCGCGATTCGTTCATTTGGGAACAGGACAACTGAAATCCACTTAAAAGCTCTTCTTATCCAGCGTGGTATCAGCGGTTGGAAGTTGCGCGACGCGCATGTGCTAGGAGCCCCCGATTTTTACTTCCCCACCGAGCGCTTGGCCGTCTTCGTGGACGGCTGCTTCTGGCACGGGTGCCCAAAATGCGGACACATCCCGAAAACAAACAGAGCGTACTGGCGTGCAAAGATCGCGCGGAATCAGGCAAGGGATCGGCGCATTTCGAGGCAGCTAAGAGCGTTACGGTTCTCCGTCATCCGACTTCGTGAGTGCGATCTCAAGGCGCGAAAACTCGAGTGCCTGCGGCGCATCCAGCGCGCCCTCAAGCACCGATTGGAGAGCGACCGGCCCTTTCACCGTGGCTACGCGTTGCGCGCTACGCTTGCGATGCGCTCTACGCCAAGATCGGCTTGATGCGCTCACAAGACGCAGTGCCGTTCCCGCAGCTTTCCGCATTCATTGCGACCCAGTTTAAGGCTCCCGTTGTCCAGCACGATCCGGAGCTGCGCCTGTGGTGCCTGGGCGTGAAGCACGACGCCGACGACGAAGTGAGCGTCGCCGCCGGTGGTCGTGCTCATGGTGAAGTTTGTGCCTTCGTTCGTGAGGCTCACCTTGGCATTGGGGATCACCGCTCCCGACTGATCCGTTATCGTCCCCTGAACCGATCCCGTGTCCACTTGGCCGAAGAGGCATGGGCCGCACAAAGCGACGAGCACCACCAAAGCCGATAGCAGCAATTGCAAGAAAACCTTCCGCTTTTTCATCGGATCCTCGTTGTTACCGCGCATTTATCTCATGCGAGAGCTCTTGTCAAAAACTTCTTTTTCTTACACGTAAACCGAATTTCTTTTTTGGATCAAGCAGCACCTGCGCATCAAAGCGTTTTACGGGACCAGCGAGAATGCCGTGAATACCCAGATTGGGATCGCCGTTTCCATGTATGTGCTCGTGGGCATCGTCCGGAAGCGCCTCGGCCTGGAGGCGAGCCTCTACCAGATTCTACAGATTTTGAGCGTTACGCTTTTTGAGAAAGTGCCCATTTTACGGGCCTTGGAAGCATCCGACTCCCAAGAGGATTCCGTCGCTGACCAGAACCAATTGATTCTGTTCGACTTTTACCCGGACAGCAGTGATCCCACCTACAGAAAGCCGTTCGACATGATCTTTGAACGAGCGAAAACAGGGGAATGGTGGGCCTGGGGAGACTCGAACTCCCGACCCTCTGCTTAGAAGGCAGATGCTCTATCCGCCTGAGCTACAGGCCCGCCAACGAAGCGAATATAACACGCCTGGCGAGACGACGATAGGGCGCTTGCTTTATCTTGTCACGTCGAGTGTCGCGCCGGAGGCGCAGGATCGGCGCAGAAACCGGTTATAGTAAAGTAGGGAACAGCTCTGGAGCGGCCGCGCGAGGGCGGGTTTGAAATCTGCCGGGGTTGGCGTGAGCTACGACGGAGAATGAGTGACCCCGGCGTCCGAGCGCCGACGCTGCGCTGCAACTGCGGAGGAGGGTTGTGAGCTTTTTTGGAAAGAGCGCGGAGAAAGCGATCCGGCCGGTAAAGCGGTTGCAAGGCAGAGTTCGCTTTCCGGGGGACAAATCCATTTCGCACCGCTATGCGATGTTGGCGGCGATTGCGGAGGGGAAAAGCGAGGTCCATTTTTATTCCGACGCCGCGGACTGCCAGTCCACGCTCGGATGCCTGGAGCGGCTGGGCGTGGCCATCTGGCGCCGGGGCAGCACGGTGACGATCGAAGGCGCGGGGCAGGAGGGGCTGAAAGCCCCGAGCATGGATCTTGACGCTGGGAATTCCGGCTCGACCATGCGGATGTTGGCGGGGATATTAGCGGCGCAGCCGTTCCGATCGAGGTTGACCGGGGATGCCTCGCTCTCTCGGCGGCCGATGAAGCGCATCGCGGAGCCGCTGGCATGCATGGGAGCACGCATCCAGATGCGGGAGGGCGGCTTGCCGCCGCTTGAAATCGAGGGCGCGAAGCTCTCGCCGATTCGTTACCAGATGCCGGTAGCGAGCGCGCAAGTGAAAACCGCCGTGCTCCTGGCCGGGCTTTTTGCCGAAGGCGCCACCGAAGTCACCGAGCCGGCGCCCACCCGCGACCACACCGAGATTGCCCTCGAACAGATGGGGGCATCCATTGGGCGACACGGGAAAACGATCCGGGTAGAAGGCCGGGCGCGGCTTCAGGGCCAGAAGTTTTACGTGCCGGGGGATATTTCTTCCGCGGCGTTTTTTGTGGCGGCGGGGCTAATGGTCCTTGGCTCGGAGCTGACGCTGGAGAAGGTGGGGCTCAATCCCACCCGCACCGCTTTGCTCGATCTCGTGGCCGGCATGGGCGGACGCGTAAAAGTGATGGACGCCGAGATGCTGAACGGCGAGCTGATCGGCGACGTGCGCGTGGAGTCGAGCGCCCTCCGGGGCGGAGAGATTCCGAGAGAGAAGGTTCCTGCGCTGATTGACGAGCTGCCGGTATTGGCCGTGCTCGGAACGCAAACGGATGAAGGGCTCACCTTCCACGGCGCGGAGGAACTGCGAGTGAAAGAGAGCGACCGCATTGCCGCGGTAGCCGAGAATCTGCGGCGCATGGGCGCAGAGGTCGCGGAATTTCCCGACGGCCTCCGCCTGGCAGGCCGGCAGAAATTGCGCGGCGCGGAGATTCAAACTTACGCCGACCATCGCGTTGCCATGGCGTTTGCGATAGCCGGTCTGGTGGCGGAGGGCGTGACGACCCTCCGCGACCCTGATTCCGTCCGCATTTCTTTTCCTGGATTTTTTGGCGCCCTCGAGCGCGTCGCACGCTAGGCCCCCTGCACGAAGTTGGCAAAGTGTGCGGACGGGATTTTTGCGCCACGGCTTCCTTGCTCTACCCTGGACTGAGCCCAACTTCCGCGCTTGGCTGAGCGAGAGGCTTTGTTGGCATGGGCTGGCGTTTTCATTCCGTCACTAGCCCAAGTTCGTCACGGGAATCCGATTTTTGATTGTTTTTGTGCTTTGAGATTGGTCAAGCTGTGTGTTTTCAAGCCGGGCTTTCTGAGAAGGCGATGTAGTGCAGACCTGCCCTCTTGAAGAC
>JAKAWO010000135.1 GCA_021827255.1 Acidobacteriota bacterium
ATCCAGGAGGGCGTGCTGGGTCTGATGGACGCGGTCCGAAAGTTTGACGCCTCGCGCCCGGTGAAGATCGAGAGCTACGCGCGCCACCGCATTCGCGGGGCGATCCTTGATTCGTTGCGGCGAAGCAACCCAGCCTCGCGCGACGTGCGCCGCAAAGCCCACCAGGTTGCGCGAGCTGCGGCGGCCGTCGAGGCTCGGCGGGGCCGGCCGGCCACGAGCTTAGAGATGGCGCACCAACTCGGCTTGAGCCTCGATGAATGGTACAAGGTGGAGCGGCAGGTCCAGATGGCGGGCGGCGGCGCGGAGACTTCTCTCGATCAGGCAGAAGAGGAGCGTCCGGCCTTGAGCGCCAACCTGCCCGCCGACGAGCGGGATACTCCCTTTGACGCCTGCTATCGCCGCGAGCAAAAAGAGATGCTAGATCGCGCGCTCCCTTGTCTTGCGGCCCGAGACCGGGCCCTCATCAGCCTTTATTACCAAAGCTCGATGACCATGAAGGAAATTGGAAAGCGATTGGGCATTGATGAATCCCGCGTCTCCCAACTGCACTCCCGCGCCCTCAGCCGTCTGCGGAGGTGCGTCCGCACCCTGACGGCTAGACCGGCGGCTCCTCTTCGCTCCGCAGACCGCCGTGAACCCGCCCTGCATGGCGCGCCCGGCGCCAAGCCCGCTACCCTTTGAGCTGTTGTTGCAGGCGCGCGTTCTTTTCCGCGACATCCTGGGCCAGTTGTTGTTTGTAAGCGGTCAGCCGGGAGGCCAGTTTCGGGTCCGAGGTGGCCAGGATTTCCGCCGCCAGCACGGCGGCGTTGACGGCCCCCGCCTTGCCGATGGAGGTGCAAGCCACCGGAACGCCGCTCGGCATCTGAACGATCGAGAGCAGCGCGTCGAGGCCGCCGAGCGGCGTGGTGGCCATGGGCACGCCGACCACCGGCAGCGTGGTTTCCGCCGCCACCACGCCGCCCAGATGGGCCGCTCCGCCCGCCCCCACGATGATCACCTTAAGTCCGCGCTCCGCCGCGCCGCGCGCGTATTCGGCGGTCTGGCTCGGCGAGCGATGCGCGCTCAGGATGCGCACCTCGAACTCAATGTCAAACTTCTTCAGCGCCTCAGCCGCTTCGGTCATCACCGGCCAATCCGAATCGCTGCCCATCAAGATGCCCACCCGGGGCTCGGTCGCTTGCGCCACGGAAACTCTCCTCCTTATAATTTTTTCGATGGCGCGCCTTCAGCGCTCGCGGCGCGCCGTCAATCTCTACGATGATTGCATTCCACCTGGCAGCGCGCTGGAGGGCAATCCTTCAGGTGCCCGCCGCGACCGGCGCAATCCCTTGGCGCCGATATCCCGCCGGTACTGCATCCCCTCGAAGCGAATCTTCCTGACCGCCGCGTAAGCGCGGTCCAGCGCGGAGGGCAAGTCGGCGGCGATGGCCGTGACGCCGAAAACTCGTCCTCCGCTGGTCAGCAAGTGGCCCTCGCGGAAAACCGTGCCCGCATGGAAGATTTTGATCCCGCCTTGTGATTCCGCCGTCTCGTAGCCCTCGATGACTTGGCCGGTTTCCGGCTGGCCGGGGTAGCCCTTGGACGCCATCACCACGCAGACAGCGGGGTTGGGACTCGATCGGCCTTCAATCGAGCCAAGGTTTCCCTCGAGCGAGGCCATTAAGATTTCCACCCAATCGGATCGCAGCCGCATTAACATCGGCTGCGTTTCGGGGTCGCCGAGGCGGACGTTGTACTCGAGCACTTTGGGACCGTCCGAGGTGAGCATCAGCCCGCAGTACAGAAAGCCCTGGTAAGGCGCGCCTTCGGCTTCCATTCCTTGGAGGGTTGGGAGAACGACGCGGCGAATGATCGCTTGGCGAAGCGCCGGAGTTACGAGCGCGTCGTCGCTATAAGCGCCCATCCCGCCCGTGTTCGGTCCCGCATCGTCTTCCAGCAACGCTTTGTAGTCTTGCGCGGGCGGCAGCGGCAGGATTCCGCCGCGCGGGTCAGCCAGCACAATGAAGGACATCTCTTCGCCGGCCACACATTCCTCGATGACCAGGCGCTCGCCAGATTCGCCGAGCGTTTTCTGGCGCATGAAAGCCTCAATCGTCTTTTCCGCTTCCTCCCGGGTGTGGGCCACCACCACGCCTTTGCCGCCTGCCAGGCCGTCCGCCTTGATCACCACCGGAAGGCCGAAGCCCGCCGCGGCCTTCACCGCCTCCTCGACGCTCTCCGCAACCGCGAAGCGCGCAGTCGGGATTTCGTGCCGCTGCATGAACTGCTTGGCAAAGACCTTGCTCGATTCCAGTCGAGCGGCCGCCTTAGTCGGACCCATGATGAGCCGCCCCGCTTTTTGAAACTCATCCACCACTCCCGCCGCCAGGGGCGCTTCCGGCCCGACGACGGTCAAGCGGGCGTTAAGTTCCTCGGCCAGAGCCAGCATTTCGGCGGGATGCGTGAGGTCTATAGGATAGCACTCGGCCTCGGTGGCAATGCCCGCATTGCCCGGCGCCGAGAAAATCTCCTCCGTGTGCCGGCTCTCGCGCAGTTTGTACACCAAGGCGTGTTCACGCCCCCCGGAGCCAAGGACCAGGACATTCATAAGAACCGCTACACTATCGGGAGAAGGGATGTCTTGTCAATTCGCTCCGCGGCGGCCTCCTCCAGCATCCCTTGCGCGCCAAGGGTGCAACAAACAACCCGGGGCCGTAAGCAGTAGGATATAATGTCAAGGCTAGGGTCTCTGTGTTGAGGAGCATGGATGTTCCGAGTTCTTAAGAAACATAAAGAAAAGGTGAAGAAGTACCTCCTGATCTTTTTCTTGAGTATTGTCTCGATCGGCATGGTCATTACCTTGGCCCCTCTGCCAGGCGGCAACACCACCCAGAGCGAGGCTGACGTCCTAGCGACCATCGGCAGCCACAAGATCACGACGACTGACCTTCAGCAATCCATTGAGAGCCGCCTGCGCAATTCTCCGCTCGGGAACGACTCGAAGATTATCCCGGCGATCGCCGGCACCGTCTTGGACGACATGGTGATGCAGCGGGCGCTCGCGCGTCAGGCCCGGCGGATGGGTCTTGCGGTTTCCAATCAGGAGTTGCGCGCCGCCCTGGAAGCAGAGCCCTGGCTTTATCAGAACGGAAAGTTCATCGGCGTCAGCCAGTACGAGAACATCGTCCAGGAAGAGGCGGGCATGTCGGTGCCCCAGTTCGAGCAGCAACTCCGCCAGAGCCTCCTGCTCGACAAATTGCGGGCGGTGATTTCCGATGGTGTGGACGTCACGCCCGCCGAAGTCCACCAGGCTTTCCTCCGCCGCAATGCCAAGGCCAAGATTCGTTACGTCGTCTTCGATCCCAGCAAGTTCCTCAACGCAGTCCAAGTCAGTCCGAAGGCCCTCCGGGCCTATTTCGACCAGCATCGGGATCGCTACAAGGTCCCCGAAGAACGTCAAGTCCAGTACGTCATCATCAGCCCGGATCAGGTTCGCTCTCAGGTCAGCGTCAGCGATCAGGAAATTCAGGGCTACTACACGCGACACCTTTCCGAATACCGCGTTCCCAACCGGGTTAAAGTGGCGCAAATCCTCTTCAAAACCACCGGCAAGAGCGCCCAGGAAGTTGCGGCGCTCAAGAAGACGGCGCAGTCCGTGCTGGCCAAGATCAAAGCCGGAGCTGATTTCGGCCAAATGGCCCAGCAGTACTCCGAGGACTCAAGCGCCGCGAACGGCGGTGTCATCGGCTGGATCACGCATGGGCAAGCCGTCAAGCCGTTTGAGGACGCAGCCTTTTCTCTTAGCCCCGGCCAGGTCAGCGGTCTGATCCAGACGAGCTACGGCCTCGTCATCATCAAGGTTCTTGACAAGCAGACGGCGCATCTCCAAACCCTCGCCGAGGTCGGCGATTCCATTCGCGCCACCCTGATGCGGCGCAAGATCGCCGACGCCCAGCAGGCGCTCGCGGAGAAGCTCGAAAATAGCCTCGCCGCTCAGCCGAGCCAGTTCAAGACAATTTGCCAGCAGGCGGGCCTCCAGGTCCAACTGAGCCCTCTGTTCAAATACAACGCCACCCTTCCTGACTTCGGCTCGAGCCAGGCTTTCCAGAACCTTGCCTTCCAGCTCTCGATAGGCCAGGTTGGCCAAGCCATCACCATCCCCAAAGGCGTGGCCATCATTCAAGTGACGAAGATTGTTCCTTCTCACGACCCAAAGCTGAGCGAGGTCCAAGCCACGGTTGAGGAGGACTATCGCGCCGCCCAATCCAAAGTTCTCTCTGCCCAGAAGGCCAAGGAATTCGCCCAGGCCGCTCAAAAGGGCGGCTTTCAGAAAATTGCCAAGCGTGAGGGCTACACGGTCAAAGAGAGCAAGGACTTTTCCCGGCAGGATTACATTAACGGCGTGGGCAACGGCTCCCGCCTTTCTGCGGCGTTTACGCTGCCGCCCGGCCAGACCAGCGGTCCAGTGTCGGTGAGTGGCAACGAGGTGGTTTTTCAAGTGATCTCCCAGACGCCGGCTAATGAAGCGGATTTCGCGGCGCAGAAGGACCAAATTCGAGAGCAGTTGCTCGACCAGAGCCGGAACTTGGCCTGGGAGGCTTACCGCGCGAACCTGAAGACGCATCTCCTTCAGACGGGACAACTGAAGTTGAACCCGGCCGTGATGAAGACTTTCCTTGCCGGGTACGCCAATCAAGGATAGCGGCGGTCGAGCCATCGTCCGTGCGGGAGCCGCATACGGGTATGCCCCGACTGACCAAACTTTCTCCCCAACAAGCCGACGAAAGGACTCGCCGCATCTTCGAAGGCTTCCTCAAAGAGCGCGGCAACGTCCCCAACATGTTTCGCACCGTGGCCCACCGGCCGGAAATCATGCAGACCATGACCGAGCACTTCCGCGTCGTCATGAATGGCGGCACGGTGGATAAGAAGCTGAAGGAGCTGGTGGCCGTGCGCGTCTCGCACCTGAACTGCTGCGATTACTGACTGAGCTCGCACGCCGCCTTGGCAAGGCGGCTGGGAGCGACCTTGGAAGAACTTGCCGCGCTCGCCAAGGGTGACCTTGCGGGCTTTCCGCCGCGCGAACAGGCCGCGCTCGCCTTCGCCGAAAAGTTGACGCTCGACTCGAACCGCATTTCCGACGAACTGTTCTCTCGCCTGCGCGAGCACTTTGAAGAAGGCGAAATCGTTGAAATCGCCGCCGTCGCCGGCCTCTTCAATTACTTCAACCGCTTCAACAACGCCCTCCAAATGGAGCCCACGAAATAGACTCGCCGCCAGCCTGGTTTGTCCCCCCGGGTCCGCCCTCCGACCCGGCGGCCCTTCCTAGGCCGAAGCGCCGCAACGCTTGAGGGCGAGCGTTGCGCGACAAGACTACCACGCGGTTGAAATGCCGCGCCGACGGCCCGCTTGACCGCTCCTCCGCGCTCCGCGATAATGCCCGCGACGGAATTTCGCTCGCTCGGGGGCGCTTATGCGCGACATCCGCAAGGTCGCTGTGCTGGGAGCCGGCACGATGGGAGCGCGCATCGCCGCCCATCTCGCCAACGCTCGCATTCCTTGCGTCCTGCTCGACCTCCCTCCCGCCTCGCTTGCGCCCGAGGAGCAATCGAAAGGGCTCACGCTTCAGGAAGCCAAGGTCCGCAATCGCCTGGCCGAGTCCGGCCTCGCCGCGGCCCTCCGCTCGAGTCCGCCCGCGTTCTTCGCGCCCGAAGATGCCGGCAGGATTGCCGTGGGCAACTTGGAAGATCATCTCGGCTGGCTCGCAGGCTGCGACTGGATTATTGAAGCCGTCGTGGAAGACCGAAGGGCGAAACGCGCCCTCTATCAAACCGTGGAGGCGGTGCGCGCCGCCGGCTCCATCCTCAGCTCGAACACCTCGGGGATTTCAATTGCCAGCTTGGCCGAAGGCTTCAGCGATGATTTTCGCCAGCATTTCCTCGGCGCCCACTTCTTCAATCCTCCGCGCTACATGCGGTTGCTGGAGGTGATTCCAACTCCTCAGACGGTCCCGCAGGTGATCGAGGCGATCACGCGCTTCGGCGACGTGGTGCTCGGCAAGGGTGTCGTGCGGGCTAAAGACACTCCCAACTTCATCGCCAACCGCATCGGCGCCTTTTTGACCCTGAGCGCCCTTCGCCTTTTGGGGGCTTACACGATCGAAGAAATTGACGCGCTCACCGGCCCGGCGATGGGGCTGCCCAAATCCGCCACCTTTCGCACCCTCGACATCGTGGGCCTCGATGTTCTGGTTCACGTGGTAAAGAACCTGGCGGCGGCTCTGCCGAACGACGAACGCCGCGATCTTTTCCAAATCCCGGATTTTGTTGCCGCCATGATGGAGCGCAAACTCCTCGGTGACAAGACCGGCCAAGGATTCTACAAAAAGGTCAAGGCCGAGGGCGCGGGCGAGGCCGCGAGCGAAATCCTGACCCTCGACCTTACGACCTTCGCTTACCGTGACCGGCAAAAACCGAAGCTGCCTTCGCTCGAGATGACCCGCCGAACCGACGACCGGCGGGAACGAATCAAAGCGCTCCTCGCCGCCCGCGACCGCGCCGGAGACTTTTATCGCAAGTTTTTGGGCGATGCGTTCCATTATGCCGCCAGCCGCGTTCCCGAAATCTCCGATGACATCGTCTCCGTGGACAAGGCCATGAAATGGGGCTTCAACTGGGAGCTGGGCATTTTTGAATTGTGGGACACGGTGGGCGTCGCGGAAATCGCCGAAGGCTGGAAGCAGCAGAAGAGGCCGCTTCCCCCCCTGGTCGAAGGTCTGCTCGCTTCGGGCCGGAAGACCTTTTACTCCTCGGCGGATGGGGTCGCGAAGTATTTTGACTTGGCGACCCAACATGATCGGGTCCTTGAAGATCCGCCCGGCTTGCTTCTCCTGCCCTCGCTCAAAGCGCGCGCGAAGGAAATCAAGCGCAATCCCGGCGCGAGCCTTGTTGACTTGGGCGACGGCGTCGTGGACCTCGAATTCCACTCCAAAATGAACACCCTCGGTCCCGACACCGTGGCGATGGCGCAGGCGGGCCTAAAACTCCTTGATGAATCCTTCGACGCCATGCTGATTGCAAACCAAGGCGCAAACTTCAGCGTCGGCGCGAATCTGATGCTGGTGTTGATCTCCATCCAGGAGGGCGAGTGGGACGAGCTGGATGAAGCGATTCGCGCCTTCCAGAACGCCAACCTGGCTCTGAAATATGCGCCCAAGCCGGTTGTGGCCGCGCCCTTTGGCCTGACCCTGGGGGGCGGCGCCGAAGTCACTCTCCACTGCGCGCGAGTGCGCGCTGCCGCAGAAACCTACATGGGTCTTGTCGAAGCGGGCGTGGGGTTGATTCCTGCCGGCGGCGGCACGAAGGAAATGTTGGTCCGCGCCATGGACAACGCCCCCACCGACGAAGCCGCCGACCTCTTCCGTGAGGTCAAAGAAGTCTTCCAGAACATCGGCATGGCCAAAGTCTCATCGAGCGCTGAAGAGGCTCGGAAACTAGGCTACCTTTCCGGCTGCGACTCCTACAGCATGAACCGCGGCCGGCAGATCGCCGATGCCAAGCAACTGGCGCTCGACCTGGTGAAGCTCGGCCACCGCCCCGGCAAGCCTCGCGCGGACGTTCGAGTTCTCGGCCAGTCGGCGCTCGCCAAAATGAAGCTCGGCCTGCACTTGCTGCGCCGCGCCCAACGCATCTCCGATCACGATGCGCTCATCGGCGCTCACCTTGCCAGAATCCTTTCGGGCGGCGGAGAATTTACCTCGCCCCAGACCGTCTCGGAGCAATTTCTGCTCGACCTTGAACGCGAGGCTTTCCTCAGCCTCTGCGGCGAGCGCAAAACCCAGGAACGCATCCAGCACATGCTGAAGACGGGAAAGCCATTGCGAAACTGAGCATGCCCTCGGCCGGGGCGCGGCGGAAACCTTGGCGCCTTGTACAAACCGGGGCGCGTTTCCCAGGCTTGTGCGGTTCTCGCGGCGGGTGCATCCTAGGGAGGGAGAAACA
>JAKAWO010000136.1 GCA_021827255.1 Acidobacteriota bacterium
GCGACCCTTATCCCCCGAGGCTCGCTTCGAGGCGATGGGCCAACTCCCGCCATGGCGCGGAGGTCGCCGGGGCGAGCGAACCGAGCGAGCAGATCATCCGCTGCCGGGGACGCTTGGGGGTGTGGAGGGATTCGACCCGCAGGTAGTGTAGTGTCCGCGAATTAGGTGGACCGTAGCGCCGCCCTTTAGGGCGGCAGATGCCGGGCGTGAAGCCCGGCGCTACAAGGACAATATGTTCGCCCGATTCCAGCGCTGTATAGGTAATTACTGGACAATACGCTAGCGTCCTCGCCCCGTGGTATGATGGCCGCCTCTAAAGAAGAACAGACCATCGGCGAAAGCCCTCAAAGATCGGGAAGGAGGACGCATGACCCTCTATCTGGTTGAAAAGGCGATCGGCGACGTTTTGGTTCTGGATGCGCGAGGGCGCATCACCCTTGGGGAGGAGACCGAAGCGCTGCGAAACAGAATCTCCGAGTATGCGCGGGCTGGGCAGTTGCGGATTCTGCTGGACCTGGGCGGAGTCACTTATATTGACAGCGCGGGCCTTTCAACGCTGGTGGCCGGCTACACGACGGTTCGAAGAGAGGGTGGAGACTTGAAGCTGCTCAACCTCACGCGGCGAGTTCACGACCTACTGCAAATCACGCGGCTCAGCACGGTTTTTGATTTGTTTGATTCGTTGCCAGCCGCGCTGGCGTCATTCGGAACCAGAGCGCCCAACAACCCGCCCTCGGGCGCGGTGGCGGGTTGAGCGGCTGGGCGTGGGGTCGGCGCGGAATCGAAGGACTTCCTTTTGACAATTGACATTGAGGTTGATAGAGTTCGGGCACGCAGAGAAGGGACACCCTTACTGCAAGGCTTCGGGAGTCCTTCGCAGCCTGCAAAGAAGCGGCCCGTCTTTGTGCGTTGAGGAGGTAGTCGTGCAAGGGACGATCAAGCGTATTCTCCGTGACCGAGGTTTCGGATTCATTCGCACGGCCGAGGGCACAGAAGTGTTTTTCCACCGCAGCGCCCTTCAAGGATTAAATTTCGACAGCTTGCGGGAGGGTGAATCGGTCGAGTTTGAGGTGGTTCGCGGTGAAAAAGGGCCGAGAGCCAGCGGAGTTCGCGGGCTCGCGAAATAGCGGCGCGAGATTCCACCGCCGCGGGCCGCCTCCTGATTCAGCTTCGGGCCGGCGCGAATGCAGGGCGCGATTTTCGTCCCTGGGCAGCCGGCTCAAGCCTGCCACCCAACCTGCGGATGGAGCGGGGTCATATTCGTTTGGCGGAACTGACCTGGCGGGCCCTATGCGCCACGCGGACCCGGAGGCCGTTTTGCCGGCACTTCAATCCAGCCCGATTCTCCCTCCCTAACACTCAGCAAGAGGTCGAGCGGCGGGTTGTGAAGAGTTTGACGGACGCCGCTGGGCCACAGGATTTCAATCTCCTCCACGCGAGTATTTTGACCGAGACCGAACCAGGCTTCCGGCGCGCACTGGGAAAGATACGAGCCGGCTACGCCGCATTGCCGGAATTGCCGCTGGCCGTCCGAGGTGAGATAGACCTTGGCGCCGTAGGCGGAGCGGTTGCTGCGCGTTCCAATCAGGTGAACAGCCAGCCAGTGATTGCGGTTGCCGCCGTCATTTCGCAGCAGCAGCGGGCGGCCGCGATTGGTCATGATAATCATGTCGAGATCGCCGTCGCGGTCAAAATCGGCGCAAGCGGCGCCTCGACCGACGATCGCTTGTCGAAGGGCGCTGCCCGCGGCGCCCGAGCGCGCCACGTCGTAGAAACCATCCTGCCCCTTCGACCAAAATAGAAAAGGCCGCTCGGGAATGAGCTGCGTGGTGTCGGCTTTGTTCTCGAGCGTGGAACCGCAAACGGCCAGGATGTCGAGCCAGCCGTCGTTATCAAAATCGAAAAAGAAGGTGCTCCAGCCCGCGTCGCCCATCGCAATTTCCCCGCAGCCGTACATCTCCGCAACGTCGGAAAAATGGAGCGGGCCGTGTTCCTGCTGCTCCATCCAGAGGTTTTCATACAGCGAAAAGCCCTGCGTCAGCCAGTGCGTGAGGTACATATCGAGGTCGCCATCGCGGTCGTAATCGCCAATGGCGATGCCCATCGTTCCCCGGTTGTCCTCCGTCCATGAGAGGGCCGTGATGTTTTTGAATCGCCCGCCACCCAGACCTTGGTACATGCGGTTGGAAGCGATGTCGTTGCCAACGTAAAAATCCTGCCAGCCATCGAGATTGAAATCCGCAAAAGCCGCCGTCAGGCTTCGTCCGCTGGGATTGGCCACGCCGAGACGCGCCGCCACGTCGGTGAAGGTTCCGTCGTGGTTGTTGTGGTAGAGGCGATTTGGAAGGGGCCGAAAGGAAGCGGGATTGAGAGTGAAGGGGACGTTGACGCCGTACTCCTGGGCTGTCGCGCCGGACGGCACGCTCTTCAAGTTGTAGTCCGCGTAATTGGTGACGTAGAGATCGAGATGGCCGTCGTTATCGTAATCTATCCACACCGGCGTCATCGCCCAAAGGTGATTGGCCACGCCAGCCCGATCGGTTACATCGGTAAACGTTCCATCGCCGTTGTTATGGTAAAGAACCGAGCGGCCGTAGTTGGTCACGTAGAGGTCGAGATGGCCGTCGTTGTCATAATCGCCCCACGCCGCGCCCATGCCATAGCCGCCCCGATTCGCCACGCCGGCTTTGAGGGTGACATCCGTGAACGTTCCATCGCCGTTGTTGTGGTAAAGATGGCTATAAGGGGCGTCGTCGCCCGCCTTCGCGCCCCAGGGGCCGGGCTGGTTGACGAGATAAAGGTCCGGCCAGCCATCGTTGTCATAGTCGCCCCAGGCCGCTCCCGGCCCCATGTCTTCGGGAAGCTGGTGGGTGCGCGTGCCGGAAGAATGGACAAAATCAATTCCGGCCTCGCGAGTGACATCCGTAAACACGACGCCGGGGCTGTCGCCGGAGAGTTTGCGAACCGCGCTATTGAAGACTGCCGGTTTTTGTTTTGAAGCGCGGCGCGAGCATCCCGTGGCAAAGCCCGTCAGAATCACCGCCCCGGACCGCAACACGTCTCGCCGGGTCATCGCCGTCCACCGCGCAAGCGGGAGACAGCAGGCTGATGGAGCGATGAACTCGGAGGCGCGGAATTGTTTCGCCGGCTCGCCGCCGATTTGCCCGCCGGCTGGCTCGGCGCTAGCAGGGCCATTTCTGCGCTGCCGGAAGACATCGTGGTCACGGGCGCCTTCACAAATTGACCCGGAAAGACGAAATTCATGAAATATTGATTGGCCTTCCGGTATCGCAGTTGAGCGGTGACCTGAAGTGGGCCTCGGGCGTTTCGAGGAACGGTGAATTTGTATTCGTACATGTCGGAATAGCCGGGGAAAATGGCGCGCCGCGAAATCGTGCCCACGTAATGCCACAGGTGATGCCGCACCACCGGCTGCCCCTCGGGGTTAACGCCAATGGCCCGCAGAATGAGCGTGCCCGGCTCGACGTGGTTTTGCGCGGTCAGTTGGCCTGAATGGAAGATGGCGCGGCCTTTCGCGTCCCGAACCTCGATGGCAACCCAGGCGCGAATCAAATCGAGCGGGCCGGTGGCGAAGCCGTGCCCCGCTTTGTTGTTGGTGAGAACCACGCGGACGTCGGCTCGCTGTCCGGGACGAAGCGAGGCCGGGGCGATGATGCGCAGCGGGATGACCGGACCTTTCGGCCAAATCTTCGCAATTGCCGGAACGTATTTTTTGCCTTTCAGCCATTCGATGACTCGGCGCGTTTGGGCGCGCCAGCCATAAACGTGGAGCATCTCCGGCATGACTTGGTTGGCGGCGGCAAACCAGTGGTTGCGAATCTCAAGCCCGCGCCCGTCCTTCACATCGTAAGGGTCGGCGAGGGCCAAGCTGGGGGCCTTTGTGAGCCACATGTGGCATTGCTGGCAGCGCAGCCTTTCCGCCGGATTCGGATTGGCGTTCCACTTGCCCAGCCGCCATTCGTCGTATTGGTTTTGGAGCTGCACAAACCCAACGTGGTTAATCTGCTTGTTGATAAATTGCTTGTGGCAGGAAGCGCAGGAGACAGGCTTCTTAACGAGCGCCAGGTTGTAGTCGGCGTCATGCTGCTTGGGATAAGCGCGAATGAGGAAGTGGGTGAGGGCCGTGGTGTAACCCGCCTTCTTATATTCGAAGATATAAGGCTTGGGCGGCGCCCAGACGTAGTTGCCGTTGCCTTGCACATCTACACGCTGCATGGAGTGGCAGGCCACGCAAGAGCTGCCCTCCTTGAAGCCGGGCGCTTCAATGCTGGTGCTGGCGTTTTTGTAGCCGGAGAGCAGTGAGACGGGGTCGTGGCAGCCGGCGCAGTAGCGAGTGGCTGGCGCGCCTTCGGCATGAATCAGCGCCCCTTGCACGGCTTGGAAAAATTTGTCCTCGGAAGACCAACGATGCGGGCTGGAGCGCCACTCCTCGTAAATTTCGGTATGGCAACCCGACGCGCCGCAGGATTTGGAGCCTGCCAGAAGCTCGGGCGCAACCGGCCCGCCGCTGGCCGTCATGGCCATGCTGGGGGAGAACGGGTCTTTGCCGTAAGGCATTTGGTATCCGGCTGGCCATTGGTAATGGCTGAAGTTGGGAGCGTAAAGGGTGTAAGCGAGCGTCAGCGCTCCGACGATGACCGCGGGGATGGCAACGGTGAGGCCCGCCATCGCCCACATGTGGCGCCGTCCAGGACCGAAGTCCGGCAGAACCAAACCGGCTTGCCCATTCAACGGATTCTGACCGTTGGCCGCGCTCAAGCCGTTCGCATTCTGCTTTTTGGCGTGCGGATAGACGTGATAGGCGAGGAAAGGCAGCGCCGCGAGGCCGCTCCACAAATGGACTTGATCCCAAAAATGGCTGGTGAACAATGTAAACGCCGCCTGCCAGGTGAGCACGACGCCGGAAACCGTCGTCGCGGCCATGGTCCAGAAGCCCGTGTAGGCGCAGAATTTGCGGAACGAGCGCCGCACCTTGCGTGTGGCGAGCCAATGGCTGGCTTGCCACAGCGTGAGCGGAATCAAGATGAGGACGCCGAGCGCGGTATGGATCAAAACCGAGACTTCGGTGGCCACGCTGAAGGGCGCAAGCCAAATGGCCAGCCCGCTCAGCGCGAGAAAAATCAACGAGCCGCTAAGCCAGCTAAACTTGAGAATCCCTTTTTCGTGAAGGAAAGAATGCCGAATGGGAATTGGGCCGTGAGCCGTTTCTTCCATGCCATGCCTCCCCTGTGCTGCCGCGCACGCCCCTCCGGCTCGGGGTGGCTGGCTCCGGAGCGACGGCGGGCTTCGCTTCAGCTTGTCCAGAAAAATAAAAAAAGGGCGTAACCGCGATGGCCGTTCCGCGCGCTTAACGCGGCGGCCTATCGGTTACGCCCACACTGCCTCAGCCCGTGGCCGAGGCCGTCAGACGATCTCGCTGTAATCAGCCCAGCAATTTACAAACTTCGGCCGGCGTCTTCCGCCAGCACGACTTGCAGTTTCTTGCGCAAATCCTCCAATTGTTTCGATTTGAACGAGCGGCGCGTTTCTTCAAGCACGCGCACGGCCTCGATGAGCGCGGCGCGATATTTCTGGCGGGGCGAACAATCCACCAGCGGGCAATATGGGATCGAGCCGTTGCCGTGCTCCTCCGCCTCCAGCAGCTTGAGCATCGTCTCGCGCTGATGGTTCACGCGCGCGGTGATCTCCTCCGCCACCTGGGTCACATATTCGCGCATGGAAAGTCCGCGAGTGTCGCCGTTTTGTTGCATGAGGCACGCTATCCTCTTGCCTCTGCAACTGTCAATCATTGAAACCCATTAGATGCGGCATGTTTTCATACGATGAGCGCGACGCGGGCGACAAAGTAGGCGTCACGATGGCTTTCGTTGCGCCGACATCTATTCAGCCTTGGTTCAAGGCTCGCTCAGGCTGCGCCCCTTGGGCCGCTGAGCGATGCGGGCGGTCGTTTTGGCATCGGCTTTGGGAGCAGATGAAAGTGGCGAGAGAGCGGCGCTCCCTCATGTCCGTGGCTGCGCGAGATGGCCGAGCGTTAACCGCCGTGCTCTGAGCCGGCCCCGTTGTCGGGCTGAGCATCTCTAGTGTTGCTTCTTCCCATGGCCATGCGCTGGCTTGACGGTTAGCGTCGCGCTGGCGCTTGAGCCGTTGTAGCTGGCGGCGATGGTGACAATGGTCGAGGTGGTCACGGAGCTGGTAGTTACGGCGAACGTGGCGCTCGTTGCTCCGGCAGCGACGGTAACGCTGGCAGGAACCTGGGCCACCGTCGAGTCGCTTGTGAGCGAGACTGAAGCTCCGCCCGAGGGCGCGGCGGCGCTCAGCGTGACCGTGCCCGCGGACGAACTGCCTCCCGTGACGCTCGACGGGTTAAGGCTGACCGAGGAAACTGTCACTGTAGGCGCGGACCCATTAACCGTCAGGACAACGCTGCTGACATTGGTCACGCCGCCACCCGTTGCCGCGATGTTGAGCGTGTAAGTTCCGGCGGGGGTTGTGCTGCTCGTGTTCACCGTCAGGGCCGTCGAGCCGGTGCCAGCGACCGAACCGACGGTATAGCTGGCGCCGGTCGGCAGTCCAGAAACACTGAAGGTTGTGCTGACGGCTGATCCGCCCGAAGGATTGACGCTCAAAGTGTAATTGGCCGGCGACCCTGCCGTAACGGTTTGGCTGGCGGGTTCGGCGTCGAGGGCGAGCGTCGGGCAGTTCGAAAAACGGATCGGAGCGATTTGACTGCTCCAGTTGAAGTTGCCGGTCTGCCTCAGATATTCGTTTGTGTACCAGAAGGTGCAATCGTCGGTGGGATCAACGGTCATGGCGCTGTAGTCGCCCCAGCGGTTGTAACTGGTCTGCGAGCCGCTGCCAAGGATGATGGGCGTTTCCGTTTCCATCGCGTTGAGGGCATCGACGCCTGGTTCGTGGCCAGTGAAGGCGATTTCCGGGTTGATGCCGCTGCTGGAGACGCTGTACCCAAGGGCGATGTCCTGAACCTCATCCATGGCGATCGAGGGCATCCAGCGGTAATTCGAGTCAGGGTCAAAAGTACTTGCCTGAGTGACGCCCCACCCCTGCCCGGAATTCTGCAACTCATACCATCGGGCGGCGGTGTTGCCGTTTCCTGTGTCCACCGACTGGCTGGCGACGAGCGTTTCCGTGCCGCCGAGGTTGCGATAGGCCAGGCGATACATCATGCGGTCGCCGAGCGAATCAAGCTGCTGCTTGGTGTTCGCCTGCGGAATGCAAGCGCCGCCGCCGCAAGCTTCGGAGAAAGCGGGTACGGGGATGGTCTTGAGCAGGGAGAAGGTTAAGTGATCGGAGCTGAACTGCCACACGTTCAGAGAGTTTGAGCCGAAATTCAGGTAATAGTCGGCTTCTGCCGGAGGCGCGGAGGTTGTGCCGGAGACGCCTGAGACGGCGCCGTCGAGGTCGGCGGGCAAGATGGGGCTGTAGCTTGAGCCGAGAGGAGGAGTGCAAATGATGGAGGCTGACTGACCGTTGAGCATGGCGCTGCGATCCAGAACGCATGCGGTGGGGCCTTGGTAGATGCTCCCATTAAAAAAGCTGTTGAATGAGACGTAGTAGCCGTCAGGCCAGACCGCCAGCTTCGGATAGTCAGGAAAATTGTGGGCGTTGTTGGGAACGGGGAACTGGTAGGTGTAGTACGCGCCCATGGCGTCCGGGGTGAGCGAAACGGCGACGCAAAGGTAATAAGGCTTGGTGAAGACCGGTTGCATCAATACCCAGCGGCCAGCCTGCTTGTCGAACTGGGCGATGGGGTCTCCGCTGTTGTTAGTTCCGCAAGCGCCGCCCACGCTCTGCCAGAGAGTGTTGCCGGCGGCGGGGCCGTATTCGACCGCGCCGGTGAATTTGTTGAACACGGCGAAAGAGGCGTTGACCCATTGCACGTACTCAGTGGAACCCGCGGC
>JAKAWO010000002.1 GCA_021827255.1 Acidobacteriota bacterium
CTGGTGGTCGGGGTCCAGGAAGCGAGGGTTGAAGCGGATCAGAGTGCCGTCGTGTTCGGCCACGGCGGTCGCCAGATTGTCATACCAACATTCGCGCCCCTCGCCGCCCAGAGTTTGAAAAGCGTGGAGGTGGCAACGGACGAAGGTCTCGAAGCTTTGACTGTGAGTGAACTCCACAAAGAGCATTCGGCTGCCGCACGACGCAGGAACAATTGAAGGGCGCCACGGACGCCTTTTTGCGCGACGGCGTGACCCAATTCTATAACCATGGCTACATCTATTCTCCTGAGATACATGTGGCGCCCTCGCGTGACGTGCCCTGGGCTGACCTGCCCCCTTTTTCTGTACCAATCATAATGTTAGTTTCCGGGTTTGGTATTGGTCTTTCTCCGGGGCGGCTGGGGGGAGAGCCGCCCCGCCGCCTGTGAATTCTTCCGGGGTTCGATTCCCCAACGCGCTAGGGGGGCGAACCTCGTTGTAATCCCTCCTCCAGGCTTCGATTTTCTCCCGAGCGTCTTGCAAGCTCACGAACCAATGCTCATTCAAGCATTCATCCCGGAACTTCCCATTGAAGCTTTCGATGAAGGCATTCTGAATTGGTTTGCCCGGCTCGATGAAACGCAGCTTCACGCCTTGCTGATAAGCCCAGGCATCCAGGGCCTGGCCGGCGAACTCCGGTCCGTTGTCCATCACGAGCATTTCCGGCAATCCTTCCAGCTCACCTAAGCGATCCAGCACGCGCACCACACGCCCTCCGGGAATCGACGTGTCCACTTCCGCCGCCAGGCAGCGGCGGTTGTAGTCGTCCACAATGTTCAAGCTCCGGAACCTCCGCCCGTCGTTGAGTGCGTCGGCCACAAAATCCATCGACCAACGCTCGTTCGGGCGCGTGGGCAGAGCTAGCGGCTGTCGTTCGACCGCCCCGATCCGCTTGCGCTTCCGCCGCCGCACGACGAGGCCTTCCTCTCGATACAGCCGGTACACCCGTTTGTGATTCACGCGCCACCCTTCTCGCCCGAGGAAGATCAGCAGGCGGCGATACCCGAACCGACGCCGCTCCGCTGCCAGCTCCCGCAGCCGCTCGCGCAGTGCTCGGTCCTGCGCTTCACGCTCCGGCGAGGCGCGGTATCGAAAGCTCGACCGCGTCGTCCCTGCCAACGCGCAGGCTCGCCGCTCGCTCAACGCCGGGTGCGCTTTCCTCATCACACCTACCGCCTCGCGCCGGGCCGCAGGCGTTGCTACTTTTTTGTCAGCACCGTCCTCAAGGCTTGAAGATCGAGCGCCTGGTCCGCTGCCATCTGCTTCAGCCGCCGGTTCTCATCTTCCAACTGTCGAAGCCGCCGCGCTTCACTCACGTCCAGTCCGCCAAACTTCGACCTCCATCGGTAGTAGGTCTGGTCGCAAATCCCGTGCTTGCGACAGATCTCCTTCACCGTCATCCCCGCTTCGCCTTCCTTCAACACCCCGATGATCTGTTCCTCCGTAAATCGGCTCGACTTCATTCTGTCCTCCTTGGGCTGTTATACCCCGGAGAACTCTCATTTCAACTGGTACAGTTTTCGGGGGGGGCAGGTCAGGGCGAACCGGATCAGCCACTGGAACGTGTGGTGGAAGTACTACCACCATTTGGCGGATTACGTGAGCCGCTGTTGTTTTCTCCTGCGGGAGGGTGAATTTGTTGGAGACGTTCTGATCTATTCGCCCCAAGCAACGGTATGCACGGAGAAGGTACTTTTTGGCAACCGGCCCAGAATCATTCCTTACGGCGACCTGGGAAAAACCCTGGTCGCAAACGGGTATGATTTTGACCCTGTTAACGACGATGTTCTTCAAAATCGCGCCCAAGTGGAGAAGGGCCGCATCAAGGTGCGTGATCTTACCTATCGTTTCCTGATCATGCCCCGGACGACGGCGGTGCCCCTGGCGACGATGGAGTTCATCCGGCAATTCGTGCTGGGCGGCGGAATTGTGATGGCTCTGGATCAGCTGCCTTCAGCTTCGGTCGGGCTAAGGAACGCCCCGGTGAACGACGCACGCGTCCAACAGATTGTCACTGAGTTGTTCGGGTCCGCCGGCCAGGGAAAGAATCATCCCGGCGGGGGCCGCACCTACTACTTCGCAGATTACAAGATTCCAAGCTACGAAATGAGGCTAAAAACTTTCAGCATCGGGCCGCAGCCCTACCAGCCGACTCCGCCGCTGACGGCGGCGCAGCGCGCGCTGCTTGAGGCGTTGCGAGAACATCTGGCGCCAGACTTTAAGCTGGCAGGAAACCAGCAAAGCGATGGTCTGACGTTTCTCCATCGCCGGCTCGGCTCGGACGACATCTATTTCGTTACCAACCTTCAGCCGGAAGCGAGTCACACGGCTGCGACCTTCCGGGTTTCCGGGAAGATCCCCGAACAGTGGGACCCTATGACGGGCCGAATCGATCCGGTGTATGTTTATCAGGCGCACGCCGAGGGAGTGGAAATTCCCATCCGCCTGGAGCCTTATGCTTCCACACTTTTTATCTTCCGTTCCAAGGAACCGTCTCTACACCTGAGCGAGGCGAACCTGGAAGTGGGGGAGCTGAATGATCGCGAAGTGAAGGGGGTTGCTGGCCAGAACGGCGAGGTTCGAGTGACGGTGATAGAAAATGGTCAGAGCAAGACATCCAAGGCAATGGTCTCCGGTCTGCCGGAGCCTCTGGCGGTGACGGGAACTTGGCAGATGGTTCTTGAGGGCTATCGCTTCGAGAAACTGGAAATACAAGTGTCGCAGTTGCGGTCGTGGACAGAAGACCCGCAGACCGAGCACTTCTCGGGGACGGGGCGGTATGGGTTGGACTTCGAGGTGGCGGCACGATATCTGGACAAGGACTTGGAAGCGATGTTGGACCTCGGGGTGGTGGGCAACGTCGCGGAGGTTAGCCTGAACGGCAAGCCGGTGGGGGTGGCCTGGATGCAGCCCTACCGACTGGACGTCACCGAGGCGTTGCAGAGCGGCGCGAATCATCTCGAGATCTTGGTAACGAACACGCTGATCAATTATGTTGCGGGATTGAAGGAATTGCCGGGTGTTCCGGAGGAACTGATCCCTCACTACGGACCGACGGTTGACATTTACGATCGAGGCGCCTTGGAATGGGAACGCCGCGAAAAGGATTTTCATCCCCTGCCGCCATCGGGGCTTATGGGACCGGTCCGCATCGTCCCCCGACAAAGGATTGTGGTCCGCCTTGAATAAACTTGTTGATGATTCCTCCCCAGAATTTTGAAGGATTGGTGAAGATGCGCTCGGCCCCTCTGCCCATCGGCAGGTCCCAAGTATTAGCCAGGGAGAAAGCGTTGGTGCGACCGTATCCGATCGGCTGGTAGATCGGCGCCGCGTCCTCTCTTGGGATTTCGGCAACCTTGCGTTGCTCCCGCTCATCGAGGCTCTTTATCCATTGGCTGAGACGGATTTGATTTCAGCGAATAGACAAACTTTCTGATTTGATTGTGCTCTTTTATGCTTTCCGCCCTCTGCTGCCTGTACAGGCGCTGGTGAACCTGAAATTCCTGTTGAGCAAGCTCGCGCCGGCCAATGCGCATATACATCTGGCCCAGCCGATAGTGTGCGGCGGCATTGTTCGGATCGAGCTTGATCGCCCGCTCATATTCGCGAACTGCCAGCTGGAACTTCCCCTCCTGGGCATTCAGGCTCCCGAGCGCAAAATGGGCCTGCGCGAGTTCCGGGTCGAGTGACGCAGCCTTCTTCAAGAGAATTTCGACTTGGTTCAGGACCGCACCTGAAGTCGCTGTCTCGTTTCCTTTCCACAGACTCATCGCATAGTAGAACTGAGCTTTGCCATCGCGCGGCCTGAGCTCCGCGAAGCGCCGGAAATGCTCGATCACTTCGGGGGCTTGGCTTGGCGCGCGGCCATAAGCTTCGCTCAGGAAATAGTAAACGCGAGGGTCGGATGGCGAGAGATCGATTGCCCGTAGCAGCGCTTTCACGGCGTCATCAAACCTCTCGTGCCAATAGTAAGCGAGGCCAAGACCCACTTCGAGCCGAGGCGAATCCGGATAGCGCTTTACGCCTTCGGAGAACACCTCGAGGGCGGGATCCAGGGTGTGGTGGACGAGCAGTTCCGCACCCCAATCGAATATGTTTGATTCCGTCGGGTCCATGCGGGCAGCCTGCTGATACTCGTTGGCCGCCGCGATGAAGTCGCCGAGCTTTTCGTCAACTTCGCCCAGCAGACTGTGCAACCCGGCCGTGTCCTTTGTTTTGAGCAACCCTTGGATTTCTGCCTTCGCTTCCCGCGGCCTGCCCGTCTTGAAATAGGCCAAAGCGAGATTGTAGCCGTTCTCGTAGGTCGGATGTGCGTTCTCAGCCTTGGCCAGATAGGGGACGGCTTCGGCTAACTTTCCGGACCTTAGGCAAAATTGTCCAAAGTTTTCATTCAACTGGTAGCTTCCGGGATCCATCCGCAGCGCCTGCTTGAACTCCGCCTCCGCCTGGCTTTTTCGGCCAAGCCTCGAAAGATTGATCGCCAGGTTTGCTCTTGCGGCCGCTGATCCGGGCCTCAACTGGACGGCCCTGCGGAAGTGAAGATTGGCCTCCAGGTTCCGTGATTCGGCCGAATAAACTAAACCCAAAAGTTCCTGAACCCGGAAACTCGAGGGCAGTCGCCGCGTCAAACTTTCAAGTTCAGAAGCGGCCTTGGCGAACTGGCCAGACTCATAGTCGGAAACCGCAGCAGCAAACTCTTTTTGAACTTCATTCGTATTCTGTGCTTGGATGAGCCGCGCGAACAGCGCTGCACACACAGCGGCGCCCATAAACAGGAAAAGGTCCCGTCGCCGCGCAGCCTGCCGCATCGCCCACATCTGCATAAGATAATATCCCTAATCAGACTCGATGTGTCACAGCGCGGCGGAGCCGCAGCCAAAATGGTTTTCTCTGTGGTCTCGGCGCCTTCAAATTTCAACACAGAGATCGCAGCGCGGCTCCGCGACCTCTGTGTTGAGGCTCTTCGGGGCACGGAGGGCACAGGGACGAGACGGAAGACCTTCGCCGCGCGCGAAGAGGCCGACGGCGAGTGCTAGAGCGTTCATTGCTTCATGCGGGGAAACATGACCAGCCTTCATCTTCGCAATTGCGCGAGCCCAGCTAAGCAAGCTGGTTGACCAGCCATTTCATATCCACGACGCTCTTGGACTCCGCGTTGCGGGGCAGCGCGGGAGAAGCGACCAGGGCGTCACTGTGGTTTTTGAACCAGACCAGAAACGATGCCTCCTGCGCTCCAGAAAGCCGCTGCTGATCAATCCAGATGTAAAACGCTCCCATGTCGGCGTCTATCAGCGACCCGGCCGGATCGAGTTCCGGGGTTTGGTCCTTTGGGGAAAGCAATTCATTCATCGGCCGCTGCCGCTGGCGCGGCGCAAAGTGCGCCAGGATGGTCAGGGGCTGAGCGCGGCGCCAGAGTTCCCGCGCCGTCCACTGCACAAAAGTGGTGCTGAAGATTTGCGTGCCGGAGCCGTCTGTCAGGATGCTGGCTTGAAAACGGCTCAACACCGCGGCCGCCGGCGCGCCGTTGAGGCCAATCTCTTCGGGCCGCATCTTGTGCAGCATTGTGCGCAACGCTTCCGGACCGCCGATGCCCCCTTAGTCGCGCTGTGGATTTTCTCGAGTAGCGCTTTCCGCACCGGTGCCAAACCGCCATATGACAAGGCGATGAGCAAAGAATTGGGCGGTTGCTCCGCCGCCCCTCCATCCACGTACCAGTGGGCAAAAGGCGCGGGATGCGCTGCGGCTCGCGCCGCCGCCGAGAGGAGAATGTGAAGTCCGCCCGCGGGGTTGACGTTCGAAAAGTATGTGCCGTGAGGCCGAAGCCGTCGGAACAAACGATAACTGTTCTGTTCAACGCCTTTCCCGATCACAGCCATGCCAACCCTCGGCGCTGGAAGCCGCTCGGGCGGGAACCTAGCATTGAACTTCTCCATGTAACTGGTTGCCGCCTGGCGGAAGGAGTCAATCTGGTGCGTTGCCCAGAGTTCGGCCGAAAGTCTTTCGGAAAACCCGCCCGGCCAGTTGACCCAATCGTAGCGTTCGAGACTCGCTGAGAGCTTCACGCGCGCGAAGCCATCTAAAAGTTGCCGGCGCTCGTCCTCTGAGAGTGAACCGAGATAAGCAAGCTGGCCGTCAATTTGGCGGCGTTCGGCAGGAAACTTCCAGTCGTACTCCTGAATCTGTTGGAGCAAGAGCGGGGCAAAAGCCGGCGGCAACTGCCGCAATAATCCGAGATGTTCTTTCGCCAGGCGCTTGGCTTCCGGCGGATAATCTTTAAACTGCTTGGCATTGAGCTGGCTCGGAAGCATGGAAGTTACACCACCTCGGCCAGCGGCTTGCCATGGCCCATCGAAGGCGAGAAACCAAGCAGGGCCCCGAGCGTGGGCACAAGATCAACCGGCTGTACCGGACGCTCCACCAAACGATTTTCTCGAATCCCTGGATCCAGCGTCATCATCCATGTTGTCCGCGAGAGCGCGTCGCCTGTGCGATGGTGCTGAAAGCCGTTTCCTCCCGAGTCCATATCGGAATCGCGGCCAAAGTCGGGGAGGACGAACAGTGTGGTCTTGCCCGCGTACTCCGGTTCGCTCTGGATGGTGCGCCAGATTTCGCCACACAGTCGGTCCGTCCGCTGGATGCCCTCGATGTAGAGTGAATAGGAGCCGGAGTGCGCAATGTCCATATCGTGTAGCGTGATCCACAGCAAGCTCGGCGCGTATTGCTGCATCAGCCGCCGGGCCACATAGAACGAGAGCTCGTCGGGGCTTGAGAGCGTCAGCGCATGGCAACAAAATCATCCACAGAAAGCTTCAGCAATTCGGAAAACCGGCGCAAATCCATCTGATTGCTTCGACCGGCGGAGCGAATAGCGGCGTCTCATAATTGTCCGCCAGAAGGTGCTCGTAGCGCGCATCGCTGGTTGTGGAGAGCGCTTCCTTCAGAAGCCGCTTGGGGAGAATAACTCCGGCCGAGTAATCAGGGCCGAAGCGACGCGCATCCCTTCCGCCAATCCGGTTGAAGCCGTTGCTGGGAGCTACCACCCAGGCGTCGTGAGGTGGCCGGTTCAAGTCCTTGCGGAAATACTCGAAAATGGTGGGGTGGTCGGGTGGGACGGCGGCGAAATTGTCAAAGGTCTCGTAAACCCCCGTGGCCAGGCTCGCCGTGGCCACGTAGTGCCCCAGGATGTCCCGGTTCACAACGCGGGTGAAAAATGTTGATTGCGGAACAAGCTCGGTCAGGAGATGAGGGATGTTCTCCTGTCCTTCAGGCATGAATGTTTCTTCATCACGGCGACCTCCGCCAAAGGTGACCACAGCGACTTTGCGGCCCCCGCCATCGGCGAAAGGCCGAGCAGCGTTGCGCCG
Organism: Acidobacteriota bacterium; assembly: GCA_021827255.1. Taxonomy (GTDB): domain Bacteria; phylum Acidobacteriota; class Terriglobia; order UBA7540; family UBA7540; genus JAKCCV01. The sequence goes on from JAKAWO010000002.1 coordinate 7,404, forward strand.
GTCGTCGCGCCCGTGACCGCTCGCAAAAACTGCGCGGCTGCACGAAACCGCCTCGACGATTTCACGCGGGCTCGTTCGATTCGTCTTGGCAAGCAAGGAAGAGCGAATCATTCCTCCTCCTCGAAAACGGCGGTTGGCTTTCTCCCCAGTTTGCCGAGAATCGAAACAGATCGAGGAGGGTTTTTCGCCATCTCTCAGCACCCGACCACCGCCTTCCACCCGCTCCGGAGGTCTTCGCTGCCTCCGGCCGCCGTCCCCGTGGTGTGTTCTCACAATTATCACACCAGGCTGCGAACATCAAATTGAATTCCGGCGTCGTCGTTCCCGGCAGGTTCGGAGTCGGAAAGCCGGCTGCGGGCATACTTCGCTGTCCTCGCTTCGGCTTGCCGAGGGGAACATTTTGAGGCTTTTTCGCAGGCGTAATCCGGGTCTGTTACACTCGGAGTTCAGCGCTGCGTTAGGGAGGGAGCCATGAATCTTCAGGAAAACAATCTGGGCGTTTCCGCGGTACAGCGAAGGCGCCGGCGCTTTCACGCGCTGCAACTCCTCGTCATGCTGCTGGCGGCCGGTGCGCGGGTACAAGCCGCTTCTCCCATTCCCCAGCTTGTTCAAACGGGCTCTCATTTCCGATTGATGGTGGACGGCCACCCTTTTCTTATCCTGGGAGGGCAGACGCACAATTCGAGCGCGTCCGACCCGAAAGACTTGGAGCCCGTTTGGGATTCCCTCGTGGCGCTTCATGCCAATACGGCCGAGGTCCCGATCTACTGGGAGCTGATTGAGCCCAAGCCCGGCCAATTTGATTTTCATCTGGTGGACGACATCATCGATGGGGCGCGGCATCACGATTTGCGCCTGATCCTGTTGTGGTTTGGCACCTGGAAGTGGGTGGAAAACAGCGGGATGGCTTACACGCCCGGATGGATCAAAAAAGATCCCGGCAAGTATTTTCACGCGCGTGACGCTGCCGGCCAGCCGCTTGACAACATCTCGCCCTTTTGCGCGGCGGCCGAGCAAGCGGACTCGCAAGCGTTCTCCGCGTTAATGCGGCATATTCGGAGCATTGATTCCACTCAGCACACGGTCATCATGATGCAGGTCGAAAACGAAAGCGGCCTGGAAGGGACGGACCGCGACTATTCACCGGAAGCCAACCGGGCGTATCAGTCTGAAGTCCCCGCGCGGCTGATGAGCTATCTCACCGACCACCGCAGTGATTTGGCGCCTGCACTTGCGGCCGCCTGGGCCGGCCGGCACAATCCCTCCAGCGGAACCTGGCCACAAGTGTTTGGCGGCCTTGCGCCGGAGGCGTTCACCGCCTGGTACGTGGCCCGGTACATTAACGCCGTGGCGGCCGCCGGGCAAGCGGTGTATCCGCTGCCGATGTATTGCAACGCTTGGCCCATCAGTCCGGGAGAAGTGCGCGCGGGCGACTGGCCGAGCGGCACGCCCACGCCTCACGTGCTGGACGTATGGAAAGCGGCTGCGCCTCACATTGCGGTCCTGGCTCCGGATATTTATAGCGCTCGATTCCGGAGAATCGCCGCCGAGTACACCCGGCCGGACAATCCGCTGCTCATTGTTGAGACTTCTTTCGCGCCCTCGCACGCGCCTTTCGTGTTTTCGGCGCTGGCCGAATTCAACGGTATCGGCTTCTCGCCCTTTGGCATTGACCGCGCCGTCGAACACGGCAGGCTGAATCCCGGGGCAGCGGCGCTTGCGGGAAGCTATCAAGTGCTTGAGCCTCTGCTGCCGCTCATCGAGAAGTTTCAGTACACCGGCCGGTTATTCTCCATCGTGCAGGGGGCCGACAAGGCGGAGACGATCTCGCTCGGTCATGAGCTCGCAGCAGTCGCAGATTTCGGGCCCGCTTTCAGGTTTGGGCCGCCGCGCCCCAATGCGGCCCAGGCGGCTCCGGCCGGCGGCATCATTATCGAGCTTGCTCCGGATGATTATGTTGTAGCTGGGTACGGATTTAGTCTTGTGTTCCGCGAGCTCCAGGGCCCGCCACGCAGCCCGCAATTTCTCTCTATTGAAGAAGGGACATTCCAAGGCAGCAATTGGGTTCGACGGCGGCTCTTGAATGGCGACGAGCGTCACGTCGACTTTAGGCAAGGACCGCGCATTCTGAGGGTGAGGCTCGTGAAATCTCACCAGCGTCCTGAGAGGCCGAACTCGTAAATCACTACAAGCCATTTCAAAACACCACGGAACCCATTGATTTACTTAACCAAACCCGAGTGACCTGGGGGGATGAGCTAGCGCGAAGATTTAAGTCCTTTATTTTCAATAGGGCCCGGCCGCCTGGTTCCTCCAATCTGCGAGTCATCATGGCAACGGCCCTCGTTTCAATGGGCTACAGAAGGTTTTGAAATGACTTCTAGGAAATCTGCTTGTAAGTCAGGATGATCCGTCGCCCAGTTGTTGAGAAAGCATCGGACTGGCGAAAAAATTCAGAGAAAGTCATTCTTCCAATTCTTCACCACCAAATAAGTTTCGCCTCGCGCTCAGTAAGCAATCGGGATGACAGCCATGGAAATGGTTTTGAGTATAATAGAGCGATCCAGGGCGGCGGGCTATGTTCGGGCAGAGGCGCAGACTGGCTTATACCTCTCTTCTGGCAGCGCTATGTGTTGCCGCAGGGATCGTGGGGGTTTGGACATTTGTCAAAGGGCGGCAACGAAGTGGAACATCAATTCAACACGTCGCAGCTAATGATCCGAAGGCCATTCTTGCCGAAGCAAATCATTTTGCCTTCCTCTCCAACTCCTATCGGGCCGAGCCTCTTTAATCGAATTATATATCGCCTGCGAGTCGGCACGCTGCCAGGGCATTTGGCTGGAGGCGGGCGTGGCCTTCCAGCCCGCTTGAAGCCGCCTTAGAATGGAATTGAGGTCAGGCCGGAAGGGATCGAGCATCGCGCGGCGCATAAGGCATGAATGCGCCTGAGCGCCCGAGGGAAGGTTCATGCGCATCGAACAGCAGCAACTTGAAAAGCTCGACGACTACCGCTGGCTGATTCCGCGCAGCGCCCATCCTGGCATGCTGACCGACGCGCTGGTTTACACGAGCGAGCGATTGCTCCAGGATTTGCTCAAGGACCAGTCACTGGAGCAGGCGGTCAACGTGGCCATGCTGCCGGGCATTGTCGGCCGCTCGCTGGCGATGCCGGACATTCATCAAGGATATGGCTTTCCCATCGGCGGCGTAGCGGCAACGCTACCGGACGAAGGCGGAGTGGTTTCGCCGGGCGGGGTGGGCTTTGACATCAACTGCGGCGTGCGCCTGCTGGCGAGCGCGCTCACGCTGGAGGCGGTTCGGCCGAAAATTCGCGAGCTGGTCAACCAGCTCTTCCGCGACATTCCTTCGGGCGCCGGCCGCTCGGGCTTGATCCGGCTTTCGCACCAGGACTTGGAGCGCGTCATGGTGGAGGGCGCGGCGTGGATGGTGGCCCACGGATACGGCCAGCCCGACGACCTTGCCGCCTGCGAAGAGAATGGAGCGATCGAGGGCGCCGACCTCGGCGCCGTCGGTGAGCGCCCACGCAAGCGCGGCCTACCGCAGCTCGGCACTCTCGGCTCCGGCAACCATTTCCTGGAGGTCCAGTTCGTCGAGCGGATCTTCGATCCGGAAATCGCGCGGAAATTCGGGCTTGCTGAAAATCAGATTGTCGTCCTTATCCATTCCGGCTCGCGCGGCTTTGGACATCAGGTCTGCACCGATTATCTGAAGGACCTGGACCAGGCCATGCGCCGTTACGGCATCAGCCTGCCCGACCGCCAGCTCGCCTGCGTCCCCGTTCATTCCCGCGAAGGGCAGGCGTACCTCGGGGCCATGCGGGCGGCGGCGAACTTCGCCTGGGCGAATCGCCAGGGCATCACGCACTTCACGCGCCAGGCGTTCAAGCGGATCTTCGGCGAGAAGGAAGAGCTGCGCGTCATCTACGACGTTTGCCACAACATCGCCAAGCTGGAGCGGCATACGGTCGGCGGCCGCGAGCGCAAGGTGCTGGTCCACCGCAAGGGCGCGACGCGAGCGTTTCCCGCCGGCCGCCCGGAGATTCCGGAGGCCTACAAGGAGATCGGCCAGCCCGTGCTGATTCCGGGCTCGATGGGGACCGCTTCCTACGTGCTGGTCGGCGCGCCGGGATCGCTCGCGGAAACCTTTGGCACCACCTGTCACGGGGCCGGCCGCGTCATGAGCCGGACGGCCGCCAAAAAATCCGCCTTCGCCCAAAACGCCCGTGAGCGCCTCGAACAACAGGGGATCCTCGTCCGCGCCGAGACGCGCGATGGCATCGCCGAGGAAATCCCGGAAGCTTACAAAGACGTTGAGGCTGTGATCGAGGTCGTCCATAATGCCGGATTGTCGCGGCGGGTGGCGCGCCTGAAGCCGCTGGGCGTCATCAAGGGTTGAGAGAGTCACAGAAAGTGATCCCGCGGCCCCGCCCACGAGGCTCATCCCTCCCGGCGTCTGCCGCCCGCCGGGTTTTAGACTGACCTCGCGCGAGGCGCCCTTACAGAGGAAACTTCGGTCATCATCGTCCGCAGCGGCGCTCAGCCGAAGGGTGAAAAATGGTGGACCTATTCCCGCCTCCTAGCGATGACCGTCATGGCGCCCGGCAGAAGGAGCGTTTCCGTCCTCACCGAGCCTCTCAGCTGGATGACCCGGCACGCTTTGAATATCTGCCGCCCGGCGAAGTGGCAAGCCTTCTCGACGTACCCGCGGGCGGCCGACTGGTGGATTTCGGCACTGGCACGGGAACTTACGCCATTGAATTGGCGCGGCTTCGCCCCGATATCGAGGTCATCGCCGTGGATGAGCTTCCGGAAATGCTCGACCGCCTGTGCTCGAAGCCCCTTGCGGCGACGCTTAGCAACCTCAAGCCGATGCTGACCGGCGAAGTCACGGCGCTGGCAAACAAAATTGACCGCCTGCTGGCGCTGAACGTTCTGCACGAGCTTGGTGATAGGGCTCTGCGGGAGCTCGGCGCATTGCTCAAACCAGCCGCGGTCGCGGTATTTATTGATTGGAACGCCGAGGTCGAGCGGCCCGCCGGACCGCCCGCCGATCACGTTTACAGCCCCACCGAAGCCCGTGCTCGCCTCGAGCGGTTGGGCTGGACGATCGTGCTCGAACGCGCTTTCTCTTACCACTACGCCTTCTGCGCGCGGAAGAGCCAGCACCATGGTTAAATAAAGCTGCGTAGTTCGAGACGGTCCCGCGGCCCCTCTACGTTCTTTGGGGCTTTGCCTGAAACAAGGCTTGGGTTGTTCGTCGAACCTTATGACTTAGGACAGTAACCAGAGGATTGCGTCGGCCCTATTTTCACCCTGCTTGAAACGCTCTCGGTCGCCGCATCGCTCGCCATCACGTGTACCGCAGCCAGCGGAAAACTTCGATCAGCGACGGTCGCTTGCCGTACATCAGCACGCCCACGCGATAGATCCGCGCCGAGACCAGAACCACTCCGAACGTGGCCGCCAGCGACAATCCCAGCGAAAGCGCAATCTGCCAGAAGGGCGGCGTCTGCACGGCAATCCGCAGCACCATCAAGATGGGCGACAAAAACGGAATCAGGGAAAGCGTTACGGCCAGCGGGGAATTGGGGCTGCGCAGGATGACCTTGAATAACAGAAGGCTAATCACGATCATGAGGGTCACCGGAAGCTGAATCTGCTGCGCGTCTTGCTCCGAAGAGACCATCGAGCCGATCGCCGCGTAAAGCGAGGCATAGAGCAAATAGCCGGCGAGGAAAAACACGACGGCGTAAATCAATAGCTCCACCGGAAGGCGAAGGGTCGGAAGCGACGCGCCTGGACGCACAAGGCCCGCCATCGCGCCGCCATAGGCGGCAAGCAGGGCGCCGACGACTGTCCAGATCAGATACTGGGTCAGCGCTACGCCAGCCACACCCAAGATTTTCCCAGCCAGCAGATGGGATGACCGGACGGAAGCGATCAGAATCTCCATGATCCGCGTGGACTTCTCTTCAATGACGGAACGCATCGTGGCCATGCCGTAAGCGATCAGGGTGATGTAGAGGACCATGCCGACGATGCCCGCCGTGAAGATGGTCTGGCCTCGCTCGACCCGTTCGCCGGTCCGGGTGATCTTAATCATCTTGAGGCCCACCCTCTGCACCACGTCTTGAACGTCGTTAACTTTGAGCCCCTGGGCTTGCAGGCGTTCGGCAATGACCGCATTGCTGACTGCGCGGCTGAGCGGGCCAGCCAGCATGAGCAATCCGCTGTTGCGGGTGTGAAACTCGGCGGCTTGCCGGCCGCTGAGCGCGCCCTTGGGAACGACGAGATAGCCGTTTAGGCGGCCGCTCTCCACCTCTTGACGAAGTCGCGCCTCGACGCCGCCCGGCGGTGACTCGAGCGTTTCCACAACATCGAACATGGGTTGGCCGCTCGGCAGTTTCTCGTCCAGATTCCGGTCCAAGCCCGCCCCCAGCCCGCCGGCTCGGTCCACGACCGCAATTCGCAGGGCATGCGTCACCCGGAGGGTCGAGGTAAAAACCACAAATCCCAGCAGGCCCACCGACACCAGCGGCAGCCCGATCGTGGTCCAGAGGAACATTTTTGAATGGACGCGGGTCAGATACTCGCGCTTGATGATGATCCGGAGTTTACGCATCGCTGGCCGACACCTTCTCGATGAAAATTTCGTTGAGCGGCGGTTCCATCAACTCAAACCGCGTGATGCGAACGCCTCGCGCTACCGCGGCCCGCAAGATTTCCTGCGGATCAGCCTGGGGGCGCAGCTTGATCTCCGCGACCTCGCCGTAATGGCTGACCTTCTCGATTTGAGCGGGCATGGTCAGGAAGCCGTCTTCACCTTGATACTCAATCCGCAAGATGTTCTTGCCGTAAGCCCGCTTGATGGCGCGGAGTTCGCCGCTCAGCACGTTGCGGCCCTTGTCAATGAGGCAGATCGAGTCGCACATCATTTCCACCTGTTCCATGCGATGCGTGGAGAGGATAAGGGTCGCGCCGCGCGCTCGCAGCTCGAGCATGATGTCCTTGAGCAGCGCCGCGTTAATCGGGTCGAGGCCCGTGAACGGCTCGTCGAGAATCAACAACGGCGGCTGGTGGAGCACCGCAGCGGCGAACTGGACCTTCTGCTGCATTCCCTTTGAGAGGTCGTCCACTTTTCGTCCGGCCCACTCGGCGAGCCCTAACCGATCAAGCCATTCGCGGGCGCGCCGCTCGGCCTCGGATTCCGCCAGGCCCTTGAGCGCTCCCAGAAAGACCAGCACTTTGAGAACTTCCATGCGCGGGTAAAGGCCGCGCTCTTCGGGAAGATAACCCATCAGGTCCTGAGAACGCTCGCTCAAAGGCTGACCCAGAATTTCAATCCGCCCCTCGTCGGGAACCAGAATGCGCATCATCATCCGCAGGGTGGTCGTTTTCCCAGCCCCGTTCGGTCCTAGCAGGCCGAACAGCGCGCCCTGATGAATGGACAGAGACAAATCATGGACCGCGACCAGCGAGTCGTAGCGCTTAGTGACGTGATCGAGCAAGACGGCGTCCGCCATCAGCTTCCTCGTTGGCCTGCAAGACTCCCGCGAAACCGATTCTCCGTCCGAACATCTAAAAGGTTTCGCGCCTCAGTTTACACGCTTGACCAGGCGTTGACGAGCGGAGACTTCGGGCGGATCGCTGTTCGGGCGGGCTGTACGGAGGCGCGGGCATCGGGTAAGATAGCGGTCGGTTCCGGCGTCTGTATTCCATCAGGGGGATTACGCGCATGAGAAACGTTGTGATCATCGGATCAGGGTGTGCGGGTTGGACAGCGGCCATCTACGCCGCGCGCGCCAATTTGAAGCCGCTCGTCATTCGCGGGCACGAACCGGGCGGACAACTGACGCTCACCACGCTGGTGGAGAATTTTCCCGGATTTCCCAACGGCGTTCAGGGGCCTGAGCTGGTCGAGCTGATGCAAAAGCAGGCGGAGAATTTCGGGGCTGATCTCCTGGAAGGTGACGTCACCGCCGCCGACCTTTCACGCCGCCCGTTCACCCTGCGGGTGGGAGAGGAATCTATTGAAACCCGAACTCTGATTATTGCCTCCGGGGCCTCGGCAAAACTCCTGGGCCTTGAATCCGAGCGGAAACTCCTGGGCCACGGCGTCTCGACGTGCGCCACTTGCGACGGATACTTTTTCCGGGGCAAAGAGGTGGCCGTGGTGGGCGGCGGCGACACCGCAGCGGAAGATTCCCTGTTCCTCACCCGTTACGCGACCGCGGTCAACGTCATTCACCGGCGCGACCAGTTGCGAGCTTCAAAAATCATGCAGGATCGCATGCGCCGCAACGAAAAAATAAAATTCATCTGGGACAGCACGGTCACGGACATTCTCGACCCTGACAAGGGCGAGGTATCGGGAATCAAGCTGAAGAACGTGAAAACCGGAGAGGAGACCCTCAAAAACTGCGACGGTGTTTTTATCGGCATTGGCCATTCGCCGAACACGGCCCTGTTCCGCGGCCAAGTTGACATGAACGAGCAAGGCTACCTCCTCACGAGGGACGGGAGCAGGACGAGCGTTCCTGGCGTCTTTGCCGCCGGCGACGTTCAAGACCACGTGTACCGTCAGGCTATTACAGCGGCGGGTTCGGGGTGCATGGCTGCCATCGACGCGGAACGGTTCCTGGAGGCTGAGCACTGACCATCTCATTGAGTCCTTCCTCGGATCAGGCGGCTGAACGATGAGCCGGCGGACCGTACCCGCCGTCGTGACGAATCAACGATCGGCCAGCCGAGCCCGCGATCTCCCGCCGGACACCTTCTGACTCGCGTCGTGATCCGATCGCGTCAAGGCTCAGGAGGCCGCCACTTCACTTTCTCCCGCGCATGCTTCGAACCATACTTCTCTATCTTTCCGAGCGCGATGGGCCTCGCAAACTGCTCACCTCCACTGCGGCTGGCCGGCGCCTGGCGGCTCGCTTCATTGCCGGCGAGGACCTCGAGGATGCCATCCGCGTAGTCCACGGCCTCAATGCCGAAGGGTTCGACGCGACGCTCGATTATCTCGGCGAGAGCGTGCGCGAGCCGGCCACGGCCAGCGCGGCGTCAGGCGCCTACTTGCGGCTCCTCGACCGGCTGGGCGAGGAAAAGTTGCGCGCGAACATTTCCATCAAACTCACGCAATTGGGGCTGGCCATCCATGAGGACTTGGCTCAGGCCCATCTCCTCGAAATCATCCAGCGCGCCATGGCTCACAAAATTTTCGTAAGGATTGACATGGAAGGCTCGGCCTACACGGAGAGCACGCTGCGCATTTTGCGGCATTGCGATGCGCCCAGAGAGGCGCTGGGAGCGGTCATCCAAGCGGCGCTTTACCGTAGCGCCAAAGACCTTGAGGACCTCCTGGCGCGGGGTGTCCGAGTGCGCCTGGTGAAGGGCGCGTATAAAGAGCCGGCGGAGATCGCGTACCCGCGCCAAGCGGACGTGGACGCTAATTTCGTTCGGTTGATGAAGCGATTGCTCGAGAGCGGCGGCTATCACGCGATCGCGACGCATGATTCGGAAATGATCGCCGCCACAGAGGCCTTCGCGTGCGAGCGCGGGCTGGGCCCGGATCGGTTCGAGTTCCAGATGCTTTACGGGATCCGCCGTCAGCTCCAGCGGCAGCTTCTGCGCCGAGGCGGCCGGGTGCGGATTTACGTGCCCTACGGCCGCCAGTGGTATAGCTACTTCATGCGGCGCCTCGCCGAACGGCCCGCGAATCTCCTGTTCTTGCTGCGCAACATTTTCCGCGCCTGAATCGGTCCGCGAATTTCGCGGGCGGTCATAACTTCTGGCAGATCGCCATGCCGTCGCGCAGGGGAACGACGGTAGTGAACAATTTTCTCGACGTATAAATCATGCGGTTGAAGCCCTGGATGGTGCGCGTATCCTCGTCTTTCGGCGATGCCGGTTTGGCCACTCGCCCCGACCACAGCACGTTGTCCGTGATGAAGAGTCCGCCTCGCCGCAGCCGGGGCAGCGCGAGACGAAAAACTTCCGGGTACTGCGTTTTTGAAACATCGTTGAAGATCAGATCAAACTTGCCGGGCGTGCGGCGCAGCATTTCCAGCGCGTCACCGACGAGGATGCGCACTCGCCCGCGCGCACCCGCTCGGCGAAGATAGGCTTCCGCGCGCTGGGCGTTGGAGGGGTCAGAATCAGTGTAATAGACCACTCCGCGCGGCCCCACGGCGCGAGCCAGCCAAAGGGTGGAATAGCCGATCGCCGACCCGAGCTCGAACACGCGGCGGGCGCGGATCAGACACGCCGCCTGATAGAGAAATCGTCCGCAAGCCGGACCGATAATCGGGATGCGATATTGAGCTGCATAACGTTCCATCTCTCGCATCACCCTGTCCCGTCCGGGAAGCAGAGCATCCAAGTATTTTCCTACTTCGGGCTGCAGAATTCCGGGCATCCTGACACCTCTCGAAACACGTATGGCCAGCGGTCAGTATTTTAGCGCAGTCGCTGCACAGGATCGGAGCCGAAAAACATCACGGTCGCCCAGCCCGCCCGCGCCCCGACGGCGAGGCTGTATTCGCTCTGAGCGTTGCGCATCGGCTGAAGGTTAAGAACACCGAAAGGGCTCAGACAGGTTTAATATGATTAAAAGGGGTTGAGGCGGTGGGGGAGACACACGGATGCGGCGTGCCGTCATCACGGGGATCGGGGCTGTAAGCCCTAACGGCATCGGGCGCGAGGCCTTCTGGGCCGCGACCTGGCAAGGCCGGAGCGGCGTCCGGCATATTCAATCGTTCGACCCCTCTCCATTTCCGGTGCAGATCGCGGGCGAAATCGTTGGTTTCAACCCTGCCGATTACCTCAGCGAGAAGGATGCGGCCAACGTGAGCCGCGTCGTGCCGCTGGCGGTGGCCGCAGCCCAAGAGGCGATCCAAGACGCCGGCCTTGACCCTGATCACATGACCCTCGAGCAACGGCGGAAGGTTGCCGTCCTCATAGGCTCAGGCGGCGGCGGGCAGGAATTCGTCGAGCGTCAGTACGCGCTTTATTACTCCGGCCACGTGAGGCAGTGCAGCGTTTACACCATCCCCTCCGCGACCATCGGGACTCTGGCCAGTGAAATTTCCATGCACTTCGGCTTTCGCGGCTTCAGCCACTTGATTTCTACCGGCTGCACTTCTTCCACCGACGCCCTGGGCTACGCCTCACAGAACATCCGCTGCGGCAGGGCGGAAGTAGTGATTGCGGGCGGCTCCGATGCGCCGCTTGCGCCCCTCATCCTCAAGGGGTTTACCCTGATGCGGATTATCACCACCTCGTGGAACCATGCGCCAGAGCGCGGCTCGCGGCCGTTCTCGGCGGACCGTGACGGCTTTGTGCTCGGGGAAGGGGCCTGGATGTTTGTGGTGGAAGAATGCGCGCGGGCGCGGGCGCGCGGCGCGCACATTTACGGAGAAATTGCCGGTTACGGCTCGACCTGCGAGGCGTTTCATCGGGTGAGGTTGGAGGAAAGCGGCGAGGAGCCCGCGCGGGCCATGCTCCTTGCGATGGAGGAGGCGCGGATTGGGCCTGGTCAGGTGGACTACGTAAACTTGCACGGCACCTCAACCGTGCTGAACGACCGCATTGAGACGCGCGCGCTCAAGCTCGTGCTGGATCGGCGGGCCTACCACGTGCCCTGCTCGGCCCTCAAATCCATCATCGGGCACCCGCAGGGCGCGTGCGGCGCGGCAGGAGTTGCCGCCACCCTCCTCGCCATGCGCGACAACCGTCTGCCGCCGACTCTGAACCTCGAAGTTCCGGACCCGGACTGCGATCTGGATTACATCCCTCACCGGGCACGCGAGACGAACTTCGAACACGCGATTTGCAACTGCATCGCCTTCGGCTCCAAGAACTCCGCGCTGATCCTCTCGCGCGTCGAGAAATGAGGCCTCCCATGCGGCGTCAGCCTTCCCAGGAGTGGCTTGACGATGACCGCGGCACGCCCGCGGAAATCGCCGCCAGCCTGGATGACTTGTGGCGCATCAACCGCTGGCTGGGAGGCGTTTCGGGAACCTTGCTCTTGTTTGAAAGGTTTTTCGCGAGAGCCGGGCCCCACGCGGTTCGCGTATTGGACATCGGCGCCGGCGACGCCCGGCTGGCCGCTTTCCTCGAGCGGAAGATGAAAGACCGCAAGATGGAAGCCCAATTCACCGTCCTCGACCGCCGCATCGCGCATTTGAGTCACGCGAGCGCTCCCGGGATGAGCCGATGGGCGGTGGCGGCGGATACTTTTGCGCTGCCTTTCGCCGAGGCGACATTTGACGTGGTCATGTGCAACCTGTTCTTGCACCACTTTTCTGATGGCGCGGCAATTCGCCTCTTGAAAGCTTTGATGGCCATCGCTCGCGAAGCCGTCCTAATCAATGACCTAGAGCGCTCTGCGATCGCCTACTTCTTTATCCGCACCGCTTGGCCGTTGGCGCGCGGCAGGATTACAAAGCACGACGGCCCCGCCAGCGTTCGCCAGGCTTACACGCTCCAGGAATTGAGGGCTTTGGTCGAGGAGGCCGGCTGTCACGACTACGAGTTGGAGTCTCTTTGGCCCTATCGGCTAGGGCTCATTTTGTGGAAATGAGTTGAGCTTAAACGGTGTTCTGTTCTACGGCGCATCGCCGCCTGTTGCGCTGTAAGATCCGGCCAACGTATGTTGGGAGTTTCAGCGGCTCTGGCGCCGGCCGTTTTCGCTATCCGCTTGCGTGGTGAAGTAACTCTCTTGAGTTCAAACGCTTGCACAAAACATCAAAGTGGTTTTTGGCCAATCCTCCAGAATTTTCCAGTTGACGGCATCCCGCCGGATGACTAGATTTACCCTTTCCAATGCGTTTCGCAGCAAAGTGAATCCGCTGACGGTACCCGTCACATACGGCAGGAAGCTGGGGACCGTCCGAAAGGGAGATGCGCGATGAAGGTGGGATTGTTCACTGCCCTGTTTGCCAATTTGAGCTTCGACGAGGTCATCAGGAGAATCAAGCCGCTGGGCATTCGGACGGTCGAGCTGGGCACCGGAAACTACCCCGGCGACCCGCACATTAAGCTCGACTGGCTGAGCTCGGCTGCCAAGCTGAAGGAGTTCCAGCAGAAACTGAGCGATCAAGGAATCGCCATCAGCGCGCTGAGCTGCCACGGCAATCCTCTCCATCCGAACAAGCGCCTCGCCGAGGCTCACGCCGAGACAAGCCGCCGCACGATTCTGCTGGCGGAAAAGCTCGGCGTAGGCACGGTGATTGACTTTTCAGGCTGTCCGGGCGATTCCGAAAATTCCAAATTCCCCAACTGGTCGCCCACCCCTTGGCCGCCCGATTACCTGGAAATCCAGAAGTGGCAGTGGGAAAAGAAAGTGATTCCCTATTGGACCAAGTGCGCCAAATTCGCCCAGGATCACGGCGTTCGCGTCGCCATTGAAATGCACCCGGGCTTCGTTGTGTATAATCCGGAAACTATGCTGAAGTTGCGGGAAGCAGCGGGTCCGGCCGTCGGCTGCAACTTCGACCCCAGCCACATGTTCTGGCAGGGGATTGACCCCTGCGCTGCGATCCGCAAGCTGGGCGAATCGGTTTTCCACTGCCACGCGAAGGACACCAAGATTTACACCGTCAACACGATGGTGAACGGCGTGCTCGATGCGAAGCCTTACAGCGATGAGAAAAATCGCGCCTTCCTGTTCCGCACCGTCGGTTACGGCCACGGGCGCGAATTTTGGACGGATATGGTCTCGACCTTGCAAATGGTCGGCTACGACGACGCGCTCTCGATTGAGCACGAGGACAGCCTGATGTCCGTCGAGGAGGGTTTGACCAAAGCGGCAAACTTCCTGAACGAGATCGTCATTAGAGAAAAACTTAAAGCCATGTGGTGGGCGTGAACGCGAAGCGCCCCGGGATCCGTCGTCAGTGGTTCGAGGTTCGTGGCGGAATGGTTACTCCTCGGGTGGCTCTTTCCGTGCCAGCAGGATTGGGAAAAACGGTTTGGTCTCGGAGCTACAGGGAACAAGGGGGATAGCGTGGCAACTGTCAACGTCGCATTGATTGGCTACAAATTCATGGGCAAGGCGCACTCCAACGCCTTCCGTCAGGTCAGTCACTTTTTCCCCGGCAGGCTCGAGCCAAAAATGAAAGTCATTTGTGGGCGCGATCGCGCTGCCGCCGAAGCCGCCGCGCGCCAGTTCGGCTGGGAAGAGGTCGAAACCGACTGGCGGAAGGCCGTCGAGCGCAAGGACATTGAGATCGTGGACATCGCGACACCTGGCAACCTCCATCCTCCCATGGCGATTGCCGCCGCTCGAGCGGGCAAACACATCATTTGCGAGAAGCCGCTCGCCAACTCCCTCGCCGACGCGCGCGAGATGCTGAAGGCCGCCGAAGAGGCCGGCGTCAAGCACATGCTCATGCACAATTACCGCAAAATCCCTGCCGTCAGCTTAGCCAAGCAATGGATTGAGGACGGCCGGCTTGGACAAATCTATCATTATCACGGCGCGTACCTTCAGGACTGGATCATGGACCCCGATTTTCCGCTCGTTTGGCGGCTGGACAAGAAAATTGCCGGCTCGGGCGCGCTCGGCGATATCGGCGCGCACGCCATTGATCTGGCTCGTCTCCTCAATAGCGAATTTTCCGCCGTGACCGGACAGATGACGACTTTTATCAAGGAACGACCGCTCCTGGGCTCGGGCGAGGGGGCCTGGGGCGCGAAAGGCTCCAAGGCCAAGAGAGGCAAAGTGACCGTGGACGATGACGCGAACTTCTTGGCGCGGTTCAAGAACGCGAGCGTCGGCGTTTTCGAATCGTCACGCTTCTGCGCAGGGCGGCGCAACTACAATACCTTCCAAATTTACGGCAGCAAGGGCAGCATCGCCTTCAATCTGGAGCGCATGAACGAACTGGAATTTTACGATGGCGCGGACAAAGCCGGTGAGCAGGGCTATAAGACGATCAACGTCACTGAAAGCGTCCATCCCTATGTCGGCGCCTGGTGGCCGCCCGGTCATATCATCGGGTACGAGCACACCTTCATCCACGCGATCCACGACTTTTTGACCGCACTGCAAAACGACACGATGCCGTCGCCTAATTTTACGGACGGGGTGGCGAATCAGGCCGTGCTCGATGCGGTAGAGCGCTCGGCGAAGTCGGGCAGGTGGGAGAAAGTGAGCGCAGGCTGAAAGTTCAAGGTCGAGAGTCGAAGGTCGAAAAGTGGAGAGGAGGCCCTGGCATCTTCTTTCAACCCCAGACGCTCAACCCCTCGACTTTCAATCCCTGACAGTATCCATGTCCTACCTCATGGGCATTGACGTTGGCACGACGGGCACACGAGCGGTGATCGTGCGTCCGGACGGGCACGTGGTCGGAGCGGCGACCGGCAGCCACAAGCCCATGCTCATGGAGCGGCCCGGCTGGGCTGAACAGGACCCGGAGGATTGGTGGCAGGCGGCCGTCACCGCAACGACCGGCGCGCTCGGCGCCGCCGGTCTCATAGGCTCGGACATTGATGCCGTCGGCCTTTCGGGCCAGATGCACGGGGTGGTGCTGCTCGATAAAGCCCGCGCTGTCTTGCGGCCGTCGCTGATTTGGTGCGACCAGCGCAGCCAACCTCAATGCGACTGGATCACTTCACAGGTGGGCAGCGAGCGCCTGATCCAGCTTGTGTCGAATCCTGCCCTGACCGGATTCAGCGCGCCCAAGCTGCTCTGGATTCGGGACAATGAGCCAGCGACTTTCGAGCGGGCGGCGCAGTTCCTTTTACCCAAGGACTTTGTCCGTTTTCGCTTGACCGGCGAGTTTGCCACTGACGTTTCCGACGCCTCCGGTACCTTGCTATTTGACGTTGCGCACCGGCAATGGTCCCGCGAGATTCTTGAAGCGCTGAGAATTGATGAAGGTCTTTTGCCGCATGCCCATGAGTCGCCTGAGATTACCGGGAAGATCACACGAGAGGCTGCCTTGCTGACGGGCCTCGCGGCCGGTACGCCGGTCGTCGGCGGGGCCGGCGATCAGGCGGCAAGCGCGGTCGGCAATGGCATCGTGCTGCCGGGCCTGACGTCGGCGACGCTCGGGACTTCGGGCGTGATCTTTGCTTACACCGAAGTCCCCCGCCTCGATCCTCTCGGACGCATTCACACCTTCTGCCACGCGGTGCCTGGCAAATGGCATGTGATGGGCGTAACGCAAGGCGCTGGACTCTCCTTGCGATGGTTCCGCGATTTCTTCGGCGGCATTGAGGCTTGGTACGCCCGCCAGGTGGACGTGGACCCCTATGAGCTGCTGATCAAGGAGGCCGAGCGAATGCCTCCCGGCAGCGGCGGCCTGCTCTTCTTGCCTTACCTGATGGGCGAGCGGACGCCGCACCTTGACCCGCAGGCCCGCGGCATGTGGTTCGGCCTTACCGCAGGGCACACGCGCGGTCAGATGATCCGCTCAATCCTTGAAGGCGTCGCCTTCAGCCTGCGCGACTCGATCGAAATCTTCAAAGAGCTTGAGATCCCCATTGAAGAGATCCGGCTCTCAGGGGGCGGATCGCGGAATTTTACGTGGCGGGAAATTCAGGCCGACATCTACGCCAAGGAAGTGGTGACGCTCAGAACCTCCGAAGGGTCGGCCTTCGGCGCGGCTCTGTTAGCGGGGGTCGGCGCCAAGACCTATTCTTCCGTTCAAGAAGCGGCGCGCCAAGCCGTGCAGGTACGGGAAGGCATGTCCCCGCGCCCGGCCAATGTGGCCATCTATAACCAGCTCTACCGGGTTTATCGAAATCTTTACCCGGCGGTCAAAGACTTGTCCCACGGGCTGGCGTCGTACGGGTCCAAGCCGGCTTAGCGTTTGGCGGCCGAGATAAGGTGCGCATGAGTGGGGATCAAAAGGCGCCCCAGGGCGCTTGATACGGCTGAAAAGCACCTTTATGTGACTGCGAGGGTATGAAGGGAGATCAATGTGAACCCAAAAGCATATGTGAGAACGCCGATTCGGAGAACGAAGAACCGCCGAAGTCCTGGCTTTGAAGCACTATTCCTCGCGCTTTTCGCCTTCATCCCGATGAGATGTCGGGCGGCAGCGCCCCGCTACGCCGCACAACTCGAGCAGACTCGCTACATGGGCTGGAAGGTTTATCGCCTCTCAAACGGCCTGATCAGTCTCTACATTGCGCCCGAAATCGGTGGTCGAGCCATCCAGCTCACGCTGGGCGGGCATCACTATTTTTTTGTGAACAAAGCCCTAGCCGGCAAGATCCTGCCAAAAAGCCAGAACAACTTGAAAGCCGGCTGGGCGAACTACGGCGGCGATAAGGTGTGGCCGGCGCCTGAAGGATGGATGAACGACCATGAATGGCCGAGCATCCCTTACTACATTCTGGACGGCAGCCCTTTCCAGTCAGCGGTGGTGAAAAATACGCCGGAAGAGGTTGCGGTTCGGGTCACCAGCCCGCCCGATCCTCGCACCGGCGTCGAATTCGCGCGGACTTTCCACGTTTACGCGGGGACCACCCGGGTGACGGTCGAGCAGGTCATGCGCAACATCAGCCAGCGGCGAATCCGCTGGGGCATCTGGCACTTGATTCAGAATGACACCAGCGACGCTGCCGACCCTTCCAAGCCCAATCCCGATTTCTACGTTTACATCCCCATCAATCCGCACAGCATGTTTCCCAGGGGGTTCTACAATCCTTACGGCGACGTGCGCAATCCGAGCTACCACGCCATTGACCATCGCCGCATGCTGCGCGTCCATTATCGCTACGAGGTGGGGAAAGTGGCGGCCGACTCGAACGCCGGCTGGTTTGCGATTGAAAACGGCCAGAAGAATCTCACCTTGATCGAAAGCTTCAAATACTTTCCAAACAAAAAATATCCCGACAACGCTTCGGTTGAATCGTGGAACGATGGACCGGGCACGATTTCGCGTGGCCCATTCTTTCAGACGCTGCCGAACGATTTGGAAAAGACGCCTTACTTTTGCGAGACCGAAGTCTTGAGCCCTCTGGCCACTCTCGACCCGGGCCAGCAATACGAATTCACCGTGCATTGGGCGCCAACGCGAGCGCCGAACCCGGTTCGAAAAGCGGTCTGGGCCGGCGCGATCAGCCAACCGCTGAGGGCCAAGATTTCCGCCCGCCAGGTTACGTTGAAGGGAGCTTTTGGCGTGTTCTTGCCCGGAACCCTCGAAGCTGTTTTCTACAGCGCCATGGGTGAGGAACTGGCTCACGATGCATTGCAGAGCGTGGACCCGCGTCAGGTGGTCCGGCTGGACAAAACGGTCGCGCTGCCGCCGGAGGCCTTTCGCGTCAGCGTGCGCGTCATGGACTCTGAGGGCCGGAATCGCGGCGACCTCGGCAACTTTATCCTCCGGCCACAACAATAAAGAAGATTGAGAGCCGCGGGCGCTCACGAACTCCTCGCGGCGGAAGGCGCTCTCAACGCCTCACGGGGTCTTCCGGCCAGCGGCTGCCAGTTCTTCGACTTCGTCTCGAGTCGGCAAGGAAGGCTGAGCGCCGAGGCGGGTGACGGTCAGCGCGCCCGCGGCATTTGCATACCTTATGGATTCTTCTAGCGATGAGCCCAATACCAGCTTCGTGGTAAGGACCGCGGTGAAGGCGTCACCGGCCGCGGTAGGATCAATCGCCCTGACTTTGTGGGCGGGAAAGTGTCTGGCGTTGCGCGTTCCTTTGCCGGTCACTAACATGGCGCCGTCGCTTCCGAGTTTGAGGACCACCGCCTTTGCTCCGAGTTCGAGCAGCTTTTCTGCCGCTTCACGCGCGGAAACACGCCCCGAGATTTTGTCTCCGCTGAGCGCCTCAAGCTCGGTCTCGTTCGGAGAGACAATGTCCGCCAGCTTGAGGACTTCCGGGGGACAATGGCGTGGAGGGCCAGCATCGAGCACCGTGAGCTTTCCCGCCCGGTGGGCCAGCGCGAGGGCGGCTTGGACTGTCTCGAGAGGGATTTCCAGCACAGCCATCAGTGCGTCGGCGGCTTCGACCAGATCGCGGACGCTTTCGACGTCAGCCGGCCGAAGCGTGTTGTTCGCTCCCGGGTCAACCAGGATCGAATTGTTGCCGTTCGGATAGAGCGTGACCAAAGCGCAGCCGGTCGTGCGGCTCGCGTCCCGCTTGACCTGGCTCGTCTTCACGCCACTCGATTCGAGCGCCCCGACCAGGAAATCACCCATCATATCCTGGCCCACCGCGCCGATAAGAGTGGTCTGGATTCCCTGCCGGGCCACCGCAACGGCTTGATTGGCTCCCTTACCGCCGGGAAAGAACTTCAGATTGGTCGCCAGCAGGCTTTCGCCCTCTCTGGGCAGCCGCTCCGCCTTCATCACCAAATCGAAAATAATGCTCCCCACGACTACGATGCGCAGGTCATCGGCGCGGCGCGCCATGGTCCCTCCCTCGGCGCTGCTAAAGGATCGCGGTTAAATTGAGAACTCGGCATTATCGAATCTCATGCTTTGGCCCGAATGTCAAGGACTTGCGCGGAGCCGGCGGTGGCTTCCAAGTGGGGAAAGAAATCGTTGCTTTGACGGCCAAGCTCATGGGGCGGTTTCGACCGACTGAGGATCTTTACAGTCGTCTTGCCGGCGGTTAATGTTGTGAGAAAGAGCTTTTAGGAGGGCTGGATGGGAAAAGCGAAACAGATCACTGTGTGGGTGGACAACCGTCAGGGTCAACTGGCTCGTATCGCCAGAGCGCTGGCGGATGCTAAGGTCAACATCACGGCCCTCGCGGCCTACGATGCGGGGAATGAAAGCCCGATACGGTTGTTGGTCAACAGTGCGGCGAAGGCGCGCAAAGCGCTGGAAGCGCTGGGGGCTCGGGTGACGGAAGAGGATGTCTTGCGCCTGACCCTGGCGGAGAAGCCGGGACAACTGGCCGCCATAAGTGAACGTCTGGCCGAACAGCGTATCAATATCGAATACGCTTATGAGACGGTCGCGGCGGGCGCGAAGCAAGCTGATCTTATCCTCGCCGTTTCAGACTTGGGGGGAGCCGTGAAGGCGCTGCGAGGATTTCGTTCCTAACAGGCGTTCCTGCCGTCTTGCGGCTGTCGCAAAAGGACATGAGGGGCTGCCAGGTGCTCCGACGGCCAAAACCTGCCCCGTCCGTCAATGAAGGCAAGCCGCCGAGGCTGGCTGATGACCGCACGGCGCGGAGGATCGCCTGGGCGACGGCCTCGGCGGCGGCCGTTCCCAAGGCGCTGAGGTCGGCGCGATCGGTTCCCATGGAAAGCGCGAAGACCAAGTCGCCGTCGAATGGCGTATGAACGGGGCGAAGGGCTCGCGCCAGGCCGTCCTGAGCCATCTGGGCGACCTTGGTAGCCTGGAGCTTGGTTAAAGCGGCGTTGGTCATCACCACGGCGAGGGTGGTATTCGTCGCTCCGAAGGAGCGCCGCGTTTTGCCCCGCAGCATCTCCTCTGCCGTTCCCACCAACCGGGTTGAGGCTGGCGAGGCGCGGGTTCCGGCAACGATGATTCCAGTGGCAGGGTCCACAACGTCTCCGAAGGCGTTCACCACCACGAACGCCTGAACGACGACGGTGCCGCTGGCCACCTCGGCGTCCTCGCGCTGCTTTTGAGAACTGGCAGAAGCGCTCGCCGCGGTCATCGTGCAACTGCAAAAGCCTGCGCCGCCCTTCATTGCGGAGCGAATGCCGAAGAGTTTTCCTACCGTTGCGCCGGTTCCCGCTCCGACGCAGCCCTCGGCGACTTCGCTCGAAGCTGAGCGGCAGGCCTGATACGCCATATCGGCTGTTGGGCGCGCTCGGGCCGAGCCGAGGTTCAGGTCAAAGATCACCGCGGCGGGCACGATCGGCACGCGAACCTTCCCGGCCGGAAAGCCAACCCGGCGGGATTCAAGATAGCGCATCACGCCGGCCGCGGCGTCGAGGCCGAAGGCGCTGCCGCCAGTTAAGAAAACGGCGTGGACGCGCTCGACGATATGACCGGGCAGGCAGGCGGCAAGATCGCGCGTTCCGGCGGCGGAGCCGCGCACGTCCACGCCACAGACGGCGCCGCCTTCGGTCAAAATGACCGTGCAGCCGGTCAACCCGCGAAAATCACTGGCGTGGCCGATGCGGAAGCCCGGCAAAAGTCGAGTCGCCGGCCGTCTTTTGCCTCCCCTCCTTTCGGCGCGAGGCGCGGAGTCGCGCGCGCGGACGGCGCGTTGGGTATTGAGTCGCATTGGCGCCGCTTATTGTGCGCCGTAGCGCCGTCGCCGTCAATTCTACTGCGCCTTAAGCTGGGTCCAATAGCGGTCGTAGAGAAGCATCGCCGGACCCAGGTCGCGCATGAATTCGCACCGCGTGAGCGAGGCGGGATCGGGAAATACGGCGGTGCTTTTCAACAGCCACGGCTCGACGTAGCGCGGCGCCAGCAGGTTGGGCGTGTTAAACCCGCAGTCGTTGATGAACTCGGCGGCGACGCGCGGACGGTAAAACCAATTGATGAATTCGAGCGCCAGCTCTTTGTGCGGCGCGTTGCGCGGAATGCAAGCGCAATCCACGGAGATCGTGCAGCCTTCTTTGGGAATGACGTAGCGGATGTTGGGGTTTTCGTGCATCACGAAGGTCATGTTGCCGTTGTAAGCCTGGGCGATCCAGGCGTCGCCGGCCGCGAGGTCCTGCTGAAAATTGGAGCTGTTGTAACCCTTCACGAGCGGTTTCTCGCGCAGGAGCAGGTCGCGCGCCTGGCGAAGCTGGGCGGGATTCGTGGTGTTCAAGGAATAGCCGAGTTCTTTGAGCGCCATGGCGAAGACTTCCCGCATATCGTCGAGCAGCAGGATGTGTCCCGCGTAGCGTGGATCGAACATCACCTTCCAACTGTCCACTTTCCCTTTCACCAGGTCAGCTCGGTAGGCCAGGCCGGTGGTTCCCCAGGCGTAAGGAACGGAATAATTGTTGTGGGGATCAAACGGGAGGCGCATGAAGCGCGGATCGGCGTGCGCCCAGACGTTGGGCAGTTTTGATTTGTCGAGCCGCGCCAGCAATCCCTGGCGGATGAGGATCTGAACCATGTAGTCGCTGGGGGTGACGACGTCATAGGCGACGTTTCCGGCCTGGAGCTTGGCCAGCAGGGCTTCGTTGGAGTCGTAGTAGTCGTAGTTAATGTGGCAGTGATACGCCTGCTCGAAGCCGTGGATGAGGCGGGGCGAGAGGTAGTCCGACCAGACGTACAGGTTGAGCTGCGGGAGATTGCCGGCGGTCGGCCAGGTTCGAGCGAGCACCGGAATCGCCATGAAGACGACGACGCCGGCGAGCGCCGCCATCGCCCGGCGCAGGGACATTGCTCCCCGCTCGAGCCGCTGGGCGATATAGACCAGCGGAACTGTGGCCGCCAGGATCGCCGTCGAGACGGCGTTGATTTCCGGGGTGATGCCCCGCTTCAGCATGGAGTAGATCTGGAGCGGCAGCGTCGTCGAGCCGACGCCCGCCACAAAGGAGCTGATCAGATAATCGTCGAAGGAAGCCGTGAAGACCAGCAGCGCGCCGGAAAGAACGGCCGGAGCGGCCATCGGAAGCGTGACGCGGAAAAAGGCGCGCCATTCGTTGGCCCCGAGGTCGAGCGCCGCCTCCACGTGGGAGCGGCCGGCCGACGCCAGCCTCGCCCCGGTCACGATGATGACGTAAGAGATACAGAAGGCGACGTGCGCGAGGATTACGGACGCAAGCCCCAGCTCCAGGTGAATCAGGCTGAAAAAGATGACCATGGCGACGGCGATGACGATTTCCGGGATAATCAGGGGAAGGTAAATGACGGCGTCAGCGGCCGGCTTCCACTTTCCCGCTGGGCGCGACAACACCAGCGCCGCCATCGTTCCGAAGACGACGCACACCAGCGTGGCGACGGCAGCAATCAAAAAGCTGTTCATGAGGGCGTGGAAGATGCGATGGTCCCGCCAGAGCGTGGTGTACCAGAGCAGAGTGAAGCCCCGCCAGCGCGCCGTGAGACGCGACTGGTTGAAGGAAAAAATCACCAGGACGGCGATCGGCGCATAGAGAAAAAAATAAACGAGCGCCGACGCCAGCGCCAATCCGTAGCCGCCTCGCGGGGCTCGCATCAGAGCAGCTCCCGCGCCCCGCGCTCGGAGCTGTGACGGCTCACGAGCAAGAGCGCCAGCACCCCAAACGTCAGCAGAAAGGCGACGGCGGAGCCGAAAGGCTGATTGCGCGCCACGGCAAACTGGTCCTGAATCAGGTTGCCGACCATCATGCTGCGCGCTCCTCCCAGCAGGTCCGGCGTGATAAAGGCCCCCGCCGCAGAAATGAACACTAGGGCGGAGCCTGCCGCCAAGCCGCTCGAAGAAAGCGGCAGCGTCACCCGCAGGAACGTCCTCCAGCGGCCGGCGCCCAAGTCCTGAGCGGCCTCGAGCAGCGCCGGATCCAGGTTTCGTAGGACGGCATAGAGCGGCAGAATCATGAAGGGCAATTGCGCGTACACCAGCCCGACGAATACCGCGAAGGTTGTGTAGAGCAACTGCAAGGGCTGGTGGATGAGACCCAGCCAAAGAAGAGCGTCATTGATGACGCCCTGCGCCCGAAAGATCAGCATCCAGGCGTAAGTGCGAATCAGATAGCTGGTCCAGAAGGGAATCACCACCAGCATCAACAGGACTGACTTCCATGCGCCTGCGACCCGAACCGCAATCGCATAAGCAACCACGTAACCCAAAACGGCGCAGACGAGCGTGGTGGCGAGCGCAATCCAGAGCGAGCGCCAGTAGATTTCCAAATAGAGCGGGTGAAAGGCGCGAAGGTAGTTTTGCAGGCTGAAAATCCACTGAATCGTGCCGTACCGGGCGCGCTGGGCGAAGCTGACAGCAAAAAGATAGACGAGGGGCAACAGGAACAGACCGGCGAGGAAAAACAGGCTTCCTGAAAGGAGCGCCAACGTCCGCAGTCTCGGCCTTCGGCGAAAAAACTGAGACGGTGTTTCCATGGCGTCAGGCTCGCAGCTCGGAACATCTTCCGCACGGATGATAGCGGGCCGCTGGGCGAAGATATCGAAGGGCGCACTCTTCTGTCAAACCCTTCGACTCCACCGTGAACCTTCTTCCCGAATCAAGACAGCCTTTCCTGGTTCGGTGTATTCTAAAAATAATGAGGCAGGCAGAGATGCAGTGGCCGAGATGGTGGCGAAGCTCTGGCGCCGCGGGGTTGATGCTTTTGGCCCTGGCGGTTCCAGGCCACTGCGCCAGGGCCGTGGAGAAGCCGCAGGCCCTCGCGCAACTGATGCGGCAGGCGAGCGGGTGGGCGCGGCAAGGCCAGTGGAAAAAGGCGGAGAAAGCTTATCGCCAAGCGGCGCGCCGGGCGCCCAGCCTCGCCGCCGCCCATGCGGGTCTGGCGAGCGCGCTGGCCGCGCGCCGGCATTACGCCGAGGCCGTTGCCGAGTATCGGAAGGCGCTGCAACTCCAGCCCAATCTCCCAGGAGCGCGCCATAATCTGGGCGAGTTGCTGCAAGCCGAGGACAAGCTGCCGCAGGCGATCGAGGAGTTCCAAGCGGAATTAAAGTTGCACCCGGGAAGCGCCCAAGCTCGCGCCGACTTGGCGTCGGCCTTGGCGGCCAGCCAAAACTATTCGGCGGCCGTGGTGGAGCTCCATCAAGCCCTTACGCTCCAGCCCCGCAACCCGAAGATTCTGGCCTCGCTGGCCTCCACGCTCCTGCAGGCGGGGAAGGCCCCGCAGGCCATTCAGGAATATCGCCTTGCCCTGCAGCAAGAGCCAAGGAATGCCGGCCTGCGCGCCGGGCTTGCGGCCGCCTTGAATGAGGCGGGTCAATTTGCCGAGAGTATTGCCGAGTATCGAACCGCAGTTCGCCTTTCGCCCAATGATGCTAGCCTGCACCTGAAGCTGGGGAACGCGCTCAGCGCCGGGGGCCAGCCGATGGAGGCGATCTCCCAGTACCGCCAAGCGGTGGCGCTCCGCCCCCAGCGGGCCGATTACCGGATTGCCCTAGCGACATCCTATCGAAGCGTGGGCGATTACGCCGACGCGGTTAAAGAACTGCAAGAATTGGTTCGGCTGAAGCCGCAAAGCGCGGCCGCCCATTCCGACCTGGCTGCCGCCTATCTCTCGATGGGCAACCATCTGGCCGCCATCAGCGAGTACCGCGAGGCGCTCCGCCTGAAACCTCACGATCCGCCCCTCCATGAACAACTCGGCCTGGTCCTGAGGAAAACCGGTGACCTTCTAGGCGCGGTAGCCGAACTCCAGGAGGCGGTTCGGCTGGCTCCCGCTTCGCCCGGCTACCATCGCAATCTGGCCGAGGCGCTGGAAGCGAAAGGCGACGTTGCCGGGTTCATTAGAGAGTACCAGCAGGAGGTCCGGCTGAGCCCCGATGACGCGGACGCGCGCCTGCACTTGGCGAGCGGCTATGAGTCGGCGCACGAGATGCGCAAGGCTTTGCGGGAGTATCAAGTCGCCGTCTATCTGCGCCCCCAAAGCCCAGAGTTGCACTACCGACTCGCTAGGGTCTTGAAAGCTCTCGGAAAAGATAAGGAGGCTGAAGCTCAGCTCAATCAGGCGCTCAAGCTTCGCGCCGACTATCCCGAGGCGCTCGAAGCCTTGGGGGACTTGCTCGTCGCCGAGAAAAACTACGCTTTGGCGGTGCCCACCTATCGGGACGCTATCCGCGCCCGGCCGGGCGATCCGCGCCTGCACGAGCGCCTGGCGCGAGCGCTGGCGCTCAACGGCGACCAGCCCGGGGCGGCGGCGGAGATGCAAAAAGCGGTGTCGCTCGACCCGCACTACGAGCGTCAGCTTGGGGATTCGCTGGCGCATGCTGGCAAATATCAAGCGGCTGCCAAGGCCTATCGCGCCGCCTTAAAGAGGATGCCGAACGACGCTGAGATAGAATTGAGCCTCGCCAATGTGCTCGCTAAGACGGGTGACTGGCAAGGCGCGCAATCGGCGCTGCAACAGGCTATCCTTAAGGAGCCGAATTCCCCCCTGCCTCGCATCGCCCTGGCCAACGCGCTCAATCATCTCCAACAATATTCCCAGGCAGAAACGCAAGCGCGCGCAGCGCTGAATATTACTCCCAATTCCCCCCAGGCTCATTATCGCCTGGGTTTGGCCCTGCTGGGCGAAGGCAAGGAGAACGAAGGCCTGGACGAGCTTCGGGAGTGCTTGCGCGACAACGCCAATTACAGCCCGCCGCGCCTGGCGCTCGCGAACGCCTTGCGTCAAAGCGGCCACCTTTATGAAGCCATCGGCGACTACAAGGAATATCTTCGCCTGAATCCAGAGGACATTGCCGTGCGGTTAATTCTGGCGAAGGTTCTGCGCGATTGGAAAGATTTGAAGGACGCCATCGCGCAATGCCGCGAAGCGGTTCATTGGGCGCCGAACGACGCAGCGGCGCACCACGAATTGGCCGAGATGCTCGCGCTCGCGGGTCAGCCCGCCGAGGCGCGACAAGAATACGAGCGGTATCTCCAGCTCGCCCCCAACGCTCCCGACGCGCAAAAAGTTCGCGCTCGCCTCCGAAAGCTGGCGAGCGGCCCGGCGCGTTGAGTGGGTGAACTGAATTATGGCTGGCCCAGAATCGCCTTGGCGATGGTCTGAAGCTGCATGAAGGACGTCCCTTCGTAAATCTTTCCGATCTTGGCGTCCCGCAGATATTTCTCAGCGGGATAGTCTTTGGTGAATCCGTAGCCGCCGAAAACTTCCACGCACTCGGACGCCACCCGTTCCGCCACCTGCGAGCAGAAATACTTGGCCATAGCCGCTTCTTTGAGGAACGGCTTTCCGGCGTCTTTGAGGCGAGCGGCGTTGTAGGTCATCAATCGCGCCGCCTCAACCTCGGTCGCAAGCCGCGCCAGTTGGAACTGAATCGCCTGAAACTCCGCAATGGATTTCCCGAACTGTTTTCGTTCCCGCGCGTAGCGGATGGCGTGCTCGAGCGCGCCCCCGGCCACGCCGGTCATTTGCGCGCCAATGCCGATCCGACCTTCGTTGAGCGTCTCAATGGCCACTTTATATCCTTTGCCCACCTCGCCCAGCACGTTTGCTTTGGGCACGCGGCAGTCATCAAGAATCAACTCGCAGGTTGAGGATGCGCGGATGCCGAGCTTGTCCTCTTTCTTTCCCACCGCGAACCCCTCGGTGCTTCGCTCCACCAAGAATGCCGTTATACCTTTGTACCCGAGCTCACGCTTCATGGTGGCGAAGACGATGAACAGGCCCGCTTCTTTGGCATTCGTAATCCACAGCTTGCGGCCATTGAGCACATATTGGTCGCCGTCTTCATGGGCGCGCGTCTCAAGCGCAAAAGCGTCGCTGCCCGAGCCTGCTTCGGAAAGGGCGTACGCGCCGACCGTGTCCCGCGCCAAGCGTGGGAGGAAAGCTGTCTTTTGCGCCTCATTTCCCCAACGCAGCAGAGCGTTCGAGACCAGCGTGTTTTGAACGTCAATCACCACGCCGGCGGAAGCGTCCACGCGCGAGAATTCTTCAACCGCCAGGGCGGCCATGAAGAACGATCCTCCGCTGCCGCCAGAGGCTTCGGGGATTTCGATCCCCATAAAGCCGTGTTCGAAAAACTTTTCAATCAAATCACGCCGAAAGACACCCTCGCGGTCCATCGCCGCCACGTGCGGCCCGATTTCCTTCTCGGCAAACTCCCGCGCCGCCGCTTGGAACATTTGTTCTTCATCGCTCAACGCGGTAAGCGGCACAAATGTCTGAGGAAGAGTCTGACTTTCCGCCATGGTGGCGAGCCTCACGCTACCAGCTGCTATCTTACCATCCCCGCTCCGAACGCGCCGCCGAATCCACTTGCCATTCGAGGCGCGAAGGGTGGAGTTCGATCTGCGTTAGATGGAGGAGGCTTCGGGCGGTGAATTTGAGCCCGCGGTTTTTACTGCGTGCCGCGCCGGACTCCGTCCAGCGCCTGATTGGCCAGCCGGTCGGCTTCTCGGTTCAGCTCGCGCCGAACGTGCTCGATCGAAAATTCCTTAAGCTGGGCCGCTAGGGCGAGCGCGCGCTGATGAAGCGGCTTCAGCCCTGGGCTTTTGATTTTATAAATCCCCTTCACTTGTCGTGTCAGCAGCTCGGAATCCGAAAAAACCCTCAGGCCGGGCGCGCGGTTGGCCACGGCGTATTCGAGCGCCGCGATGAGGGCGCGGTATTCTGCAACGTTGTTGGTGGCGTGGCCGATGGCCTTGGAAAGCGAGGCGATCCGCTCGCCCTCCGGCGTTTCAACAATCGCCGCATAGGCCGCCGGTCCGGGATTACCGCGTGAGGCTCCGTCAATGCGCGCCACCAGCGTGGCCATCGGCTCTCTTTTCCTCGCAGGCAAGCGTGGGAATTCAGCGGCTGTGGACTACGCTGGCGGCGCATAACCCGAACACGGCGCGCCGGCCCCAGCCGTCAGGATCCTGGCCCTTGGGCCACGGCCGGCTGTCCGCTCGATTCGGGTTCCGTGGGGACGGGTTCTTCCGTGTAGAGAATGCGCGAGCAGCTTTCGCACTCGATCAGCAATTCGTTGGTTCGGACTTCGTTATAAAGCTGGGGGCGCAGCACGACGTTGCAGGCCGTGCAGAGGCCGTCGCGGACCACGGCCAGGGCCAGGCCGCCCCGCCCCTTGCGAACCCGCTCGTAGGTGTTCAGAACCGGTTCGGGAAGCGTGGCCGCCATCGCGTGGCGCTCGGCCGCCAAGCGGTCGCGCTCTTCGCGGTCAGCCTTTTGGATCGCCTCCAGGCGTTTCTTCTCATGAGCCGCCCGCGCTTTTTCACCGTCCAGTTTCGCCGCCGCCGCCTCCACTCGCTTCTGCAGGTCCTCGGCCTCGATCATTTTTTCAAGAATCTGATCCTCGATCCGCCGGATCTTTCCCTCCTCGCCCTCGATTTCCTTCAGCATGGCGCGGTATTGTTCGTTGGTCTTGACCTCGTAAAGCTGGTCTTTGTGTTTGGAGATTTTTCCTCGCACCATTTGGACTTCAGCTTCGAGGTCGCGGCGTTCCTTCTGGTTCGCCGTCAGCCGGCGCTGCCGCTCTTCGTGGGAGCGAATGAATTCGGCGAGCTCTTTCTCCAGGCTCAGGATTTCGGCGGGCAGCTTGTCAATTTGTGTGGAAAGTTCGTGGATCCGCAGGTCCAACTGCTGGAGCTCGATCAGCGTCTTGAGGTCAGAATTCAATTCCTTGCCCCTGGGATGCCGGCCTCCGAGGTCGGGCGCATGGCAGCGGCTTTCGGGCTTGACGAGACGCCATGAGGTTCATTGTGGCACAGAACCGAGGGCCGTCACAAGCCAGCTTCTCCGATCGCGGCCGCCCGCCTCAGATTTTGGCCCGCGTGACGGCGCCTTCCGAGGCCGAGGCGACCAGGGCCGCGTACTTAGCGAAGACGCCGGATTTGTACCGCGGCTCAGGCTCCTTCCATTTGGAGAGTCGCCTCGTCAATTCCGCTTCAGACAGCTCCACGGCCAAGCGCCGGGCGTTGACGTCAAACACAATCACGTCTCCGTCTTCGAGCGCCGCAATCGGGCCGCCGCGCGCCGCTTCCGGCGCCGCGTGTCCGACCATCAGGCCGCGCGTAGCGCCGCTGAAGCGTCCGTCGGTCACGAGCGCCACCGATTCCCCCAGTCCTTCGCCCACAATCGCCGCGGTTACGCCCAGCATTTCGCGCATGCCGGGTCCGCCGCGCGGACCTTCGTAGCGAATCACCACCACGTCGCCGGGCTTGATCTTTTTCCCCGTGACGGCCTGCATGGCTTGCTCTTCTGAGTTGAAAACGCGCGCCGGGCCCCGGTGCTGCAACCGCTCATGGCCGCTGATTTTGGCTACCGCGCCTTCCGGCGCCAGGTTGCCTTTCAGCACCACGAGTCCTCCCGTGGGCTGGAGGGCGTTGGCTACCGAATGGATGACGTCCTGCCCCGGCGTTTCGCGGGCTCCGCGAGCCTCCTCGCCGATCGTCCGCCCGGTCACGGTCGTCTGGTTCTCGTGCAGCAGTCCGGGCGCGCCTTCGATCAATTTTCGGGCGATGAGCGGGATGCCGCCGGCCTTGTAAACGTCCACGGCTACGTACTTGCCCGCCGGCTTCAAATCGGCGATGAGCGGCGTGCGGGCGCTGATGCGGTCAAGGTCGTCCATTGAAAGCGGCACGCCGGTTTCTGACGCAATGGCCAGCAGGTGAAGCACTGCGTTGGTTGAGCCTCCCGTCGCGGCGACGCTGACGATGGCGTTCTCAATCGCCTCCCGAGTGACAATGTCCCGCGGCCGCACGTTGCGCTTCAGCAGTTCCATGGCAAGCTGCCCCGAGCGATACGCCGCTCCGTCTTTGGCGCCGTCCATGGCCGGAATGCTGTTCGCGCCCATCGGGGAAAGCCCGATGAATTCCATCACGGTGGACATGGTGTTGGCGGTAAACTGGCCGCCGCAGGCGCCCGCGCCCGGACAGGCCACGTTTTCCAGCTCGCGGAAATCGGCGTCGGAGATGAGGCCGGCGGCGTTCGCGCCCACCGCCTCATAGACGTCCTGAATCGTCACGTCGCGGCCACGGTAATGGCCCGCCGCGATCGAGCCGCCGTAGAGCAAGACGCCCGGAATGTTGAGCCGCAGGAGCGCCATCGCGCCGGCGGGGATCGTCTTGTCGCAGCCCACCAGCGTTACGAGGGCGTCGAACATATGGCCGCGTCCGACCAATTCCATGGAATCGGCGATCACTTCGCGGCTGACCAGGCACGCCTTCATGCCTTCGGTTCCCATCACCACGCCGTCCGAGACCGAAATGGTGTTGAACTCCATCGGTGTGCCGCCCGCGGCGCGCACCCCTTCTTTCACCTTGGCGGCCAGGCGCCGCAGGTGAAAATTGCACGGCATGGTCTCAATCCAGGTGTTGGCGATCCCCACCATCGGGCGCGAAAGATCCGCGTCCGTAAAGCCGATTGCCTTCAGCATGGCGCGAGCGCCCGCGCGCTCCCGCCCCTCCAGGATCGTTCGACTGGGAAGCTGCGGTTCGTTGGACATGTCTCCTCCGTGGAAATCCTCTGTTGGTCGTCTCTGGCCCTCGGCAAACAGCCATCTTCGCAGATTCCGCAAACTCCAGCAAGACTCGAATCGTGCGGGAGCATGATCAGGCCGGCGTTTACGATCCCGGCCAGTTGATTTTCTTCTCGCCTGGGATAAGATGGCCAAGGAACCGGATTTGTCGCGGCCAGCGCGAGAAGGCGGCAAGATGGAACAGAAGATTTTCCTCTGCGCAACCTGCAACCAGCCGGAAGACCGATGCCAGTGCGTCAAGTACTGTGTGCTATGCCATTCGGATTACGACGTTCGTATGGTGGCCGACGGTCTTTACTACTGCGCGGACTGCCGGGAAGCGTGTGATTACAAAGTGCAGGACTAACCGCCGGGCGAGGCGAGCTTCGAGCCGGGCGTTGAGTTTTTATCAGCGCGAGCCGCTGATCCAGGCAACGGTTCAAACAACATCCCACGCGAGGGATCAACCGAGCCGGGCCAGGGACGATCGAGGCAGCTTCGGGTCTCTTCATGATTTCTGTCGTCATTCCGACCTATCAGGAGGCCGAGTCCATCCAACTAGCGTTGCGGCGGGCGGCGAACGCTCTGGGGCGGTTCGGCGAAGAGTTCGAGCTGATTGTGGTGGATGATGCGAGTGGAGACGGAACCGCTGAGCTGGCTGAATCCCTCCAGAATGAGCTGCCGGTGCGCGTGCTGCGCCGCGCAGGAAAGCGAGGTTTGGCCACCGCGGTGGTGGAGGGCTGGGCGATGGCGCGCGGCGACGTGCTCGGCGTGATGGATGGCGACTTGCAACATCCTCCCGAGGTTCTGGCAGCGCTGGCCGAAGCGATGCGCCGGACGCAGGCTGATCTGGTTGTGGCCAGCCGTTATTGTTCAGGCGGCGGCGCGCGCGACTGGCCTTGGCGGCGACGGCTGGTCTCCGCGGCCGCCACCCACCTAGCCGCCACCGTTCTGCCGCTTCGCTTGTCGCGAACGACGGATCCCATGTCAGGCATGTTCCTGGTGCGGGCGCGGGCGCTCGACGGGTTGAAGTTCTCTCCCCTAGGCTACAAAATTCTGCTGGAGGTGGTGGCCAAAGGCAAGATCGAGCGGTCGGCCGAAGTGCCTTACCAATTTGCGGAACGGGAGCGTGGCAGCTCCAAGCTTGGCCCGCCGCAAATCGTCGAGTATCTCGTTCATCTGGCCCGCCTGGCCTTAAGCACCGGGCAAGCCCGTGCCTGGGCGCGCTACGCCTTGGTGGGAGCGACGGGCGCGGCCGTGAACTTGGCCGCGCTTTACGCGCTGGCTGTCCGATTTCGATGGCCGCTGGCGCTTGCTGCCGGAGCGGCCATTGAGGCCGCATTGCTGACAAACTTCTTCGGCAACCATTGGCTGACGTTTTCCCGCCGCGCCTCCGGCGGTCTCGGCCCGCAGCTAGCTCGCTACGAGATGGTTTGCGCGCCGGGCGCGGTTCTGAACCTGGTCCTTACGATCGGTTCCTTCCGAGCGGGACTCCCGCTTCTGGTCGCCGCGGCGATCGGAATTGTGGCGGATGGATTGGTTAACCTGACCCTGAACATTCCGGCCATCTGGAGGATTTGGGGATCGCCTTTGCCGTGAGCATTCGGCCCCTCGGATGAGTTCGAGCCTTGAGATGGAAGCGTCCTGCGGGTGGCGAGTGGCTCAGTTCTTGCGAGGCGCCAAGGGCTTTTTCCGCCTGCGGGGTCATCGCCACCGTCGCGCCGGAACCTATCGCGACGACCCATAAGTGGGTGAAGGCTTGAGCCAAGACCTCGGGCGAGCTTTCGGGCAACGAACGTCGGTCGGAGCTGCTGTGGGACAAGAACGATCCCTTGCGGTTGAGCCAACGACAAGGGGCGCCACGCGCCCGGCCAGCGGGAGCTCCCGCCTCTGGCTGCTCGGGACATTGATCGCCGTTTTTATTTTAGCCTTGCCAAGCCTTCGCTACCCGATTGGCCGCGATCAGGCGACCTATTGCGTCATCGGGCAAGCCCTGCTCAAGGGAAAACAACTTTACCGCGGCCTTTGGGACAACAAGCCGCCCGGAATTTTCTACATTTACGCGGCCCTCGTGAGCGTCTTCGGACGAGTGATGGGGTTGGTCGGCGTCGTGGATGTTCTGTGGCTGGTG
>JAKAWO010000137.1 GCA_021827255.1 Acidobacteriota bacterium
AAATGATCAAAAGGGGCCAATTTAGAGTAGCGAAATCAAGCGAATCCGCGGGGTGCGGGAACGCGCCTGCTGGGCCTGCGCTGGTGGATCATCAGCCTGGTCTTTCTGGCCACGCTCATCAATTATATTGACCGGCTGGCCATCTCGATCCTTGCCCCGGTCATCTGCTCAGACCTGCATCTTTCCAATCTCGACTACGCCGGCATCAACTCCTGGTTCCTGTTTTCCTACTCCGCTGGCATGACGTTCTTCGGAAAGATTCACGACCGTTTTGGAACGCGGCGCGGGTACGCGGTGGCGATGGCCCTCTGGTCGTTGGCGGAAGCCGCCCACGCGCGCGCGCGCAGCCTTTTCAGCCTGAGCGCGTTGCGACTGGCGCTGGGCGCGGGAGAATCCGGGCAGTGGCCTGCGGCGACGAAGGCCGCGGCGGAATGGTTTCCCGTGCAGGAGCGCGCGCTGGGCATGGGCATCATCAATACGGGCGCCGCTCTCGGCCCCGTGGTGGCGGCGCCCTTCGTGGTCTGGATCGAGCTTCGTTACGGCTGGCAGATGACGTTCCTGGCCACCGGCTTGCTAGGGCTTCTCTGGCTTGGACTGTGGTTTATTTTCTACCAGGCCCCTGAACGTCACCGGCTGATTAACGGGCAGGAGCGAGCCTATATTCTCGCCGGCCAGGAGGACTCGGAGAGAACCTTCGCGCCTCGCTGGAGAGCATTGCTTCGTTACCCGGAAGTCTGGGGGATTGTAGTGGCGCGGTTTTTCGGCGACCCTGTCTGGTGGCTTTACCTCATCTGGCTGCCTCTCTATCTTCACACGAGGCGGGGATTCAGCATGCAAGACATCGGCTTTTTCGCATGGATCCCCTACCTGGGCGCCGTCGCGGGCAGCTTGTTGGGCGGATGGATCTCCGGGCGCCTGATCCGGCACGGGTGGGAAATCTATTCAGCTCGGGGAGCGACCATCCTCTTTGCGGCGGCGCTGGCGCCAGCCGGCGTGTTGGTCTCCCAGGCAGGATCAGCCTTTTCCGCCATGGCCTGGATCAGCGTCGTGCTCTTCAGTTTTCAGTTTTGGGTGAACAACGTCCAAACCCTTCCAAGCGATATCTTCCCTACCAGCTACGTGGGGTCCATCGCCGGGCTGGCGGGCACTTCCGCG
The DNA here is from genome assembly GCA_021827255.1 of Acidobacteriota bacterium. Classification (GTDB taxonomy): domain Bacteria; phylum Acidobacteriota; class Terriglobia; order UBA7540; family UBA7540; genus JAKCCV01. The sequence continues at coordinate 1,156 of JAKAWO010000137.1, forward strand.
GGCATCGGCGCCGTGCTGCTGACGCTGATCACAGGATGGGTCACGGACCATTTCTCCTATCGTCCCGTGCTCATCCTTTCCGGATTGCTCGTTCCGGCCGCTACGCTCATGCTTTACCTTCTCGTCAAGCCGGCCCGTTTTCGCCGAGTTTAGCGTCGTGGCACGCTCGCGCGCAACATGCGCGACTGCACTGGCGCGGCGCGGGCGCGAGCGGGGAGAGGAGTACGGCAGTCGTCAGACCATCAGGAATCCGCCGTTAACCTCAAGAACTTGGCCTTGGATAAACCGAGCTTCTTCGGAACAGAGGAACGACACGACATCCGCGACTTCGGCCGGCGTCCCGATTCGCCCCATCGGCGTAGCCTTCGCCACCCCCTCCAGCGCCTGGGGTGAAGAAAACTGCCGATGATAATCCGTATCAATGGTTCCGGGAGAGACGGCGTTGATGCGAATGCCGCATGGTCCAAACTCCCGCGCCAGACCTTTGGTCATGGCCGAGAGAGCCGCCTTGGCGGACGAGTAGGCGACGGCGCCGATCCCGCCGCCAAAGCGCGCCGCCACCGAGGAGACGTTCACGATGACGCCTCGTTTTCTTGGCACCATGCCTTTCAACACAGCCTGGGTAATGAGGAAAGCACTCGAAAGATTCAGCGTGAACACTCGATTCCAAAGTTCCTCCGTCAGGTCAAGGAAAGGTGTTCGCTGGATGAGCGAGCCGGCGTTATTGACCAGGATATCCACGAACCCACGGCGCGCCCCGAGCGACGCAATGAATTTCTGAATGTCTTCGCTTCGACTGAGATCGGCGCGGAACAGGGTGGCATCTCCGCCGATGCCGCGGATTCTTTCGATGACCTTTGCGGCTTGCTCATGGCTGCTATAACAATGAACCAGCACCGAGGCGCCGCGCGTGGCCAGCACGAAGGCGATTTCCGCTCCGATGCCCCGGCTCGCGCCAGTGACCAGCGCCGTCAGACCTTCAAATGGTTTTTCCTTGCTCATGAATGGCCCTCCAGTGGCCGTCCCGAGGAAGCGGGAGAAATTGGACCTACCAAAGTCCACAGGATCGCGGCGCACACCATCGGCATGATGCCGAAGCCGATGAACACCGGCTTGTAGGAGAAGTGGTCCACCACCGCGCCGGTGACGAGGGCGAAGACCATGCCTCCGAACCCCGATCCCATGCTCGCCAGTCCCCACACGGAGGCAACCATGTTTTTGGGGAAAACGTCCGCCGGACAGGCCAGCAGAATCGCATTGCACCCCGTGTACCCGAGCATGGCGACGGACACCCACGCGATGGACCAACGGACCTCCGAGGCCAGGACGGCTGGAATCGCGCTGGTCATCAGCAAGGCAAAGACCGTCACTCCTCCCTTGCGAGTCCCGTTGAGCGAGATTCCGCGCGCCAGCATCGCCGCGCAAAGCCAGCCGCCCAGAAGGTTGCCAAAGCCCGCCACGGCAAAAGGAATCCAAGCATATTTTCCGATCGAGGCCATGCTGAAGTGGCGCGCCGCCTTCAGATATTCCGGGAACCAAAAGATGTAGAAGTACCATACCGGATCGAGAAAGACCTTGGAAAGAGTAAAGCTCCACATGAAGCGCGTGCGGAGCAGCTTCCAGGCCGAAATTGCCGGCGGGCGCACTTCCGGTTTGATGTTCGCCGGGGTGTAATAAACCCTCCACCAAAGGGCGACCCACAGCCATCCTAAAGCCCCAACCCAGAGAAAGGTTTGCTGCCAGCCAAACCGGAGAAGAATCCAGACGATGAGCGGGGGCGCCAGGATGGCGCCGACGGCTGAGCCGCTGTTAAAAATTCCCGAGGCGAGGGCTCGCTCCTCGGTGGGAAACCACTCGGCCACCAGCTTGACGCTGGCCGGCCAGTTGCCGGCCTCGCCGATCCCGAGAAGGAATCGGAAGACGCCGAGAGACAGCGCCCCGCGCGCCAAAGCGTGCAGCATGTCGGCGGCGGACCACCACGCCATCGTCAGGGCAAAGCCCAGGCGAGTTCCAAGCCAGTCCAGGGCGGGGCCGAACAGGCCGTTGGCGATAGTGTAGGCTAGCATGAAAGCGGAAATCACTCGCCCGTAGGCCTCGTTGCTCATGTGGAAGCGCGCCATTAGGACCGGCGCCACAACGGAGAGCGTCTGGCGGTCGAGATAATTGATGACCGTCGCAAAGAAGGCCAGCCCAATCATCAGCCATCGCGTACGCGAAGGAGGCGAACTCATCAGGAAAGATCCACCCGAATGACTTCATAGATGTTCACTTGAGGGACGGTCAGTTCCACCCAACCATTCCGAAGGCTCCAGCGGCAGGGTTTGCCGCTCCAAAGGAGAGTCACCGACTTGGCCGAACGGCCCGGCGGCACGCGAAGGCGGGCGCGAACGTCCTTCAGCGGTAGAAAGAGCTCTTGCACCTGCGGCTGGTTCCAAATGTTGCCCGTGTCGGCCATCAAGTGGAGCAGCAGCACATCACGGGAGGCCGCGAATTGGGTCATCAGGCCCGGCTGGAAATCCACTTGGTAGGAGCGCCAAGGCGTCAGGATGGAATCGAGAAGCGATTGCACGTAGCCGCGAACGACGTTGTTCAACGTCTCTTCATAAACGGCTTCAAGCCCCGAGCCGATGTAAATCACCTGGCCTTTGCCGTATCGGCGGCGCACCACGGCCGGGCCGAGCGTTTTGCGATAGCCCCGGCTATAAGTGTCCGCGAGAACGTCGGCTTCCTGGCTTGCCGTAAAGCGCATGACCTGTGGGTCCTGGGGAATCCAGTTCCTTGATCCTTGGGGCCGAAGGTAAAGATCGGGAATCTCCACCGGCTCGGGGTGGGTGAGGGAGACGCCAAAAAGGTCTGAAAGCGCCAAGTTCTTGTGCCGTCTTCCGTACTCGTCCGCGGTGGACGTCATGTGAGTCGCGATCAATGCGCCACCGCCCTGGACATATCGCGCGAGCGCCGCGCCTTGCTCCTGGCTCAGGCAAAGAGCGTTCGGAACATAAACCAGCTTGTATTTTGCGAGACGCTGGGGCGTCGTCTCGTAGTCCAGAAACGCCTGCGCGTCGTAGCTGGCGCTTTTCAGCAATTGGAAGGCGCCGTAATAGTAGTTGCTGTAGGCGCGAGCCGGGTAATACGGATCGCGGCTCCAGCGAATCGCCTGAGTGTTGGTGAGGATTCCCGCCTGAGGCGTGGGCTGGACCGACTGCAGCAACGTGTGGTGCTGGCGCGCAAAATCAAAAACCGCCTTCACCCCGTCGAGCGACTTGAAGCCAAGAATCTCCCCGGGGCTGAGATAGAACATGCGATTCAATCCCCAAAAACAATACCCGGCCTCGGCCGCCGTCGCGACCGCCGCATCCAACACCAATCGTTCGCCCGCCACCGGGTAGCTGAACCAACCCCGAACATGCGGGTCTTTCAAGTGTTCACGGTTGTACTCGGTGTGCGAGCCGACGTAGGTCCAGATGACCTTGCCCGTGGACTGCCCCAGGCGCAAGTTGAAGAGCTTCTGCTCGGGGGTTTTGGCGGCTTCAAACATGAAGCCATCCACCGGACCGAAGGCGCGCGCCCTCCAATCCCATCGGGAAAGCAGCCCCGTGTCGTTGAACAAGGTTGGCACTTCGCGGACTTGTCGGACCATGGCGCAGATTTCCGCCAGAAATCGCCCCACCACATCCCGCCCCATCCATTCGCGGTATTGAATCTCCTCCTCGAGGGTCGTCGAGCCATTCTGGAGGGGAATGTCTTTTCCGGTGGCCTGCCAGTAGGCCGCTTTGCAGTACTTGCAGTGGCAGTAGCGGCTTTGCTGGTCCATTCCTTCGTAAGGGCCGTCGAAATACATTACGTCAGGCGTGTACTCGCTGATGACCTCGTGCACGCGCTCTCGAATCTGCAGGCGCAAAGGGCTGTTCAAGCATCCTTCGTAGAATCGCGTCCAACCGAAGTGGCCGGTCACCATCGGCCGCCCCTCCGCGTCATACCGCATCCAATGGCGGTACATTGGGTTCTTTGATCGCACATCCATGAAGGGATGATTCAGGGGGTTGTAAGCAACGACTTTCAATCCGGCGTTGTGGAACAGATCGAGCGTCTCGCGGAACGGATCGCGGGACCCTAGCTGCGGATGGCGGGGCATCTTGGTTTTGGTAGGAAAATAGGCGACGTAAGAGAAGGTGGGATAACGAATAGAATCACAGCTCAATTGGCGAGCTGCGGCGAGGGCCTTCTCCGGCTCGTAATCGAGTGAAGGATAAAAGGGAGGACAATAGCCCTCGGCGATCATCAGGCGCGCGGAGCGAAGCCACTCGGCGGTGGAACTCGATGAAGCGCCGGACGGGGTCGGCTGGGCCGTCGCCGTCCGCAGCGGATTGTCCAAGGCTCCGGCGGACGCCAAAACTCCCGCCCGCCGCAAAATCTCCCGCCGCGTGATTCGTTCACTGGTCATGCGCCCTCCTCGAAATCGGCCGGCAGGATTCTCTCTCCACCAACCTCACTTCCATCAGGCGGTGCTGTGGACTCCACTGGCCGGGCCGCTCCGCCTGTTGCAAGAGGACCTCAACCGCCGCCCAGCCCATTTCATATTTGGGCTGGTGGATCGTTGTGAGGGGGGGCCGGATAATGCCGGCCAATTCAACATCGTCAAAACCGATCACCGAGATGTCTTCCGGGACCCGTCGTCCAGCCTCGAAAATGGCGCGGATCGCCCCAAACGCCATGGCATCGTTGGCAGCAAAAACTGCGGTCGGGGCACGATGCTGCCGGAGGAGTTTTTTCATCATTTGATAAGCTCCCTCGGTATTGTGGTGGCCTCGAATCGTGAGCGAAGCGACCTCCGTGCCCGCTCCCTCCAACGCCTTCCGGAAACCCCTCGTTCTCTCCGCCAGGTTGCCGTGTTGGCGGGGGCCCGTCAGGTGCCAGATAACCCGATGGCGCAAATGAATCAGGTAATTCCCGGCGCGCTCGCCGCCGGCGAAATTATCAGCGAGGACGGTTGAAAAACCTTGCACCTGAGCTGGAGGGCGGTTCAGCAGCACGATGGGAACCCCCGACTGGCTGAGCTCTTGCCGTTCGGAATGGCTGAGCCCCGCAACCGAATTCATCAGAATCCCTTCGACACGCTTTTCTAGCAGGGAGTGAACATATTGCATCTGCTTTTCGGCGCTCAAGTCGCTGTTGCAAAGGATCAGCTCATAACCCGCCCGATACGCTGCGTCTTCCGCCCCGCGGGCCAGCTCGGCAAAGAAAGGATTCCGAATGTCGCTGATGACCATCGCCAGGGTGCGCGATCGGCCCGTGACCAGGCCCTTAGCCAAGCGATTGGGGCGATAATTCAGCCGCTTCGCCACCGTTAAAACCTTCCGGCGCGTTTTCTCCCGCACACCATAGGCTCCGTTGAGCGAGCGTGAGACGGTGGCGACGTCCACGCCGCATTCCCGCGCGATGTCTCTGAGGGTAACTCGCATTCTCAACCGCTTGCAGTCTTATAACGAAAATCGGCCTATTATGTCAACAGCTGTTTTCAGGCGGAGTATCGGGTGAGGACGGCCACGGCGGGCGCCAAACCCATCGGGATGTCGAATTATTGCCGCAATAGAGGCCAGTTGCTCCGCTCGCGGGTCGCTCAGGTCAGAAGCGCAAAAAATTCTTGACAATTGAAAATCGGCGCGCTAGGCTTCGCAAGCGTTTGCAATATAATCGGACTGAGGAGGTGCATATGCCGAGCAAGCAAGCCAACCTGGGTTTCATGCTAATAGGGGCCATGATGTGGGCGGCTTTACCTTGCCTTGGCCAACGCGCGACGATTACGGGAACGGTGACCGATCCGTCGGGGGCGGCGATTCCCAGGGCGAAGGTGACGGTGGCGAATCCCGATCGAGGCTTTGTGGAGCACTTGACGACGAACCCGGCGGGGGCCTATGTCGCGACGGCGTTGCCGATCGGCGATTTTGAGGTGACAGCAGAAGCGCCCGGCTTCAGAAAGCTGATTCAGTCCGGGATCGTGGTGCGAGTCGGCTCCAGGCTGCGGGTAGATTTGCGCCTGCAAGTGGGCGCAGTGACGCAGGTGGTACAAGTCAAGTCGAGCCCTGTGCATGTGCAGACAGAGACAGCGGAGCTTTCCGACGTAATTACGGGCAAGCAGATTGACAACCTGCTGCTCAACGGGCGCGATTTCGCCTCGCTCATCTTGCTGGTCCCCGGGGCGTCGCCCACGAACGACTTGGACCTGTCAAATCCTCAGAACGGCGGGGATGTCACAGTTTCTTTCAACGGAAACCGCCGGAGGATGAACAACTTTATGATCGATGGTGTCCCCGCCATGGACGAAACGGGATACGCCAGGACGGTGGTGACGCCCAGCCTGGACAGCATCGCGGAGTTCCGTATCGCGACGGCGAATTACGGCGCGGAATACGGCAAACTCGGCTCAGCCCAGATTTCCGTCGCCACCAAATCCGGCACCAAGCAGTTTCATGGCGATGCTTACGACTATTTTCGCAACACCGGACTCGAAGCGAATCCATGGTTTATCAACCGGACGATTGCGCCGCCCGGAGGCAATGCGCCCAAGTCGCCCTTGCACTGGAACGATTTCGGCTACACGCTGGGCGGGCCTTTTTACATTCCGGGTC
>JAKAWO010000138.1 GCA_021827255.1 Acidobacteriota bacterium
CTCGCAACACATGCCGCACATCAGCGTGGTCTCAAACATGGTCATGTAGGGAAGTTTGAAACCGGAGCGCAGATGCTTCCACGCGCATTGGGCGATATAAGAGTATCTCATCGAGCGATTCTCCCAGCCCTAATAAGACGCGGCCACCCAAACACTGCCACGGGACACCTCACAAATTTAGGATAACCTGAAATGAGAGCTGCCGCAGCGTTTAATTGACGTTTCCCTGAAGTGCGCCGCTTTCGACCGGGCGGCAGGGCTTGCGCGAGTCTTCGCCGCCGAAGGCGGCCGTGGCGTCTTGTTAGCTGAATGCGCTCAGAGAAATCACCGGAGTGCTGAAGTGGCTCATAGCCGGTTTGCTCCAGGCCGAGCGTCCAAAGCTCCGCAGCCTACGTTGCTCCCTTATTTTCATTTTTGCCGGAGGTGTTCTGGTTGCTCGTGACGGAGGGGTTCACTTCCGGGGCAACCGGCTCGGCTTCCGCTTCTTCCGGCGGGAGGGGCCAGCGGCCGAGCATGCGATAAATGGTTTTGCGCGTTACGCCGAGGGTCATGGCCGCTTCGGCCTTATTGCCGTGCGTTGCCTTGAGAACGTGATGCAGATAGCGTTTGCTGAGCTCCTCAAGGGTCGGCATGCCGTCGAACATCTGCTCCACCACATCGTCCTGGGCCCTAGGCTTGAGGGCGCGTATCTGGGGCGGCAAGTCTTCGAGCGAGATCACACCCGAACGGCTCAGTGCGACGATGGACTCGAGCGTGTTTTCAAGCTCTCGAACGTTCCCGGGCCATTCATACAACACGAGGGCGTCGCGGGCCGGGTCGGCAATGCTGAGCGAACGGCCGAGTTCCGCGCCGAAGCGGTCGAGAAAGTGGCCGACCAGCAGCGGGATGTCCTCCGAGCGCTCGCGGAGCGGGGGCAGGTTGATCTCAATGACGCGCAGACGGTATAACAGGTCCTCGCGGAATCGTCCCTGCTCGACCAACTCCCCCAGTTTGCGGTTGGAAGCAGCGATGACGCGGACATCAACCTTGATGGAATCGTTGCCGCCGACCGGACGTACTTCGTGGTCCTCGAGCGTCCGCAGCAGCTTAACCTGGAGGCCGGGGCTCATTTCAGAGACCTCATCGAGAAAAACGGTGCCGGCGTTCGCCTCCTCGAAAATGCCAGCTTTGTCCGAGGTGGCGCCTGTAAAAGCGCCGCGCACGTGGCCAAAAAGCTCCGACTCCAACAAAGACTCCGTAAAAGCGCCACAGTTGACGGCCAGGAAGCGCTCTCGCGCACGCGGGCCGTTGGAATGAATGGCTCTCGCCACCAGCTCCTTGCCGGTGCCGCTCTCGCCGTAGATCAGCACCGTGGAACGCCCGCCCGCCACCAAACCGATTTTCTTGTACACCTCGAGCATGGCGGGGCTCTTGCCCACCAATCCGGAAACCGCCGGCAAGCCGGAGAGCGTGGCCTTCAGCGCCTCGTTCTCTGCAATCAGGCGGCGGTTATCGAGCGCCCGCCTGACCAGGAGAAGAACCTCATCAATTTTGAAAGGCTTTGAAAGATAGTCGAACGCGCCGGCCTTGACGGCCTCGATGGCTGTCTCCATGGAGCCGAAGGCCGTAATCAGAATGACCTCGGATCGCGGCTGGACGGACTTGTACGCGCGCAAAACGTCGAGGCCATTCATCTCCGGCCCCAGGCGGATGTCGCTGATGATGACGTCAAAGTCTATATCCTTGGCCAGGCCGACCGCTTCCTCCGCCGTGCTCGAACAGGAGACGGCGTAACCGGCTTCCTTCAGCACTTCGCGGAGCAGGTCGCGGGTGTCGGGGTCATCGTCCACGACCAGGACGAAGGGGCCCTCCGTATTCTTGATATCATCGGCTTCGGTTTCGCTCATGCTGGGGCCTTCAGGGTGGCATCTTCGGTTTCCGCTGGCAGCGACTCGGTGTTCTCCCGGGCATCGAGGGGCAGCATCAGGGTAAACCGCGTCCCGCGGCCGACTTCGCTCTCCACGGAGATCGAGCCGCCATGCTGGCGGATAATCTGATCGCAAATTGCCAAGCCCAGCCCTGCGCCCGTGCCTAGCCGCTTGGTGGTGAACATAGGCTCGAAAATGTGCCGAAGATTTTCCGGCGCGATGCCGGAGCCGGTGTCCTCGAATTCCAGCGTTGCGTGCTGGCCGTTTCCCGGCTGCGGCCCTCGCAGCCGGACGCTCAGTCTGCCCCCGCGAGGCATGGCATCCAGGCTGTTGTTGATGAGGTTCAGAAAAACCTGCTGAAGATAGCCGGCGTCCGCGCGGACAAGCGGGCAGTCAGCCGGCCAATCGGCGATCACCTCAATCCGCCGGTGTTGCAAGGCGGGCGAGGACAGCAGCAAAGACTCTTCGAGTAAGTGACGCAGGGAAACCGGCTCGATCTTCAGGTCGAATTTGCGCGTCCAGGAGAGAAGCTGCTTGACGGTTCGCACGATGCTGTCAATCTGCCGCTCGATCACCTGCAAGCGGCGTCCGCTGGAGGGGCTGGAAACGCCATGCCGGGCCAGAAGCTGGACGTGCCCCGAAATGGAGTTGAGCGGAGTGCCGATTTCATGCGCCAAGCCGGCCGCGAGTTGACCGGCCACCGCCAGACGTTCGGAACGGGCGAGCGTCTTCTGCGTTTCAAACAATTCCTCGTTGATGCGCTTGAGCTGTTCGTTGCGGCGAGCCAGCTCCGCCGTGGCGCCCTCCACCTTCCGTTCGAGCTCGGCGTTGAAGTTTGCGATGCGCTCCAGCATGCGGTTCAGGTGGCCGGCCAGTTCGCCGATTTCGTCCTGGCTCGCCTCGCGAGCGCGCACACTGAGTTGCCCGGCCTCGGCCGACTCCATCACGCGAATCATCTCCCGCACCGGCGCCCGCACACGCTCGAGGAAAAACAGATGGATAATCAGCGCCAGCGCGCCCAGGCTGGCGAGCATCAGCAGCAGGTTGCGCAACGCCAGGCCGCGCGTGATGGCATTCAGTTGCGATTTGGAGACTTTGAGGTTCAGGCAACCCACCACCTGGCCCTTTTCGCTGATGGGCGTGCCCATGATCCAGAATTTTCCGTTCGGAGTTTCGATGGTAATCTGGTCGGGACGGACCAGCTCGTATTCATTGTAGTGCTGGACTCCAGGCAGATTATCCAGCTCAAGGTGTTGGCCGGTCGGGTCCGTGGTGGCCACCAAATGATGGACGGGATCGTGCAGATAAACGTCGGCCTGCTTGATGCTGGGGAAATCGTGCATCATCTGCCGCATCGCCTGCAGGAGCATGGGAGGGTTGTTGAGGGCGTGCTCGTTGACCAACTGATGCGCCATCAACTTGGCCTTGGCCAGCGTCTGGCGATAAATCTTTTCGGCAACCAGGCGGCTGGTCAGCACCATGGCGATGGTGGTGGAGACCGCCACCACCGTGACCACGGCGGCCGACATAATCAGAAGAATCTTGCCTTGCAGGCCAAAACGGCTTCGACGCATGGACCCACCCATCAAAGATATTATCACTTGGCCGGGCGAATGGGAAAAACCCCTGGCGAATAAACCTTAAGCCGCCGCCATCGCACATTCCGCCGCCGCTCGCGGAGCACGACATTAAGGATTGAGGCTGCAATGGAAAACCGAGAGATCGCCGCTGTCTTCCAGGAAATCGCCGACTTGATGCGCATCCTCCAGGACGACCCCAAGTGGACCTTCAAAGCCGCCGCCTACGAGCGGGCGCACCGCTCGATCGAGAGCTATCCGGAGCGCCTCGCGGACCTGGCCCGCGATCCGAACCGCAAGCTGGCGGAAATTCCCGGCGTGGGCGCCGACCTGGCGGCGAAAATTAAGGAACTGGTCGAAACCGGCCAGTGCCAGTATCACCAGGATCAGTTGAAACAAATTCCGCGCGGGCTGCTCCAAATGCTCCAGTTGCAGAGCGTCGGTCCGCAAAAAGTGCGGCTGTTCCACAACGAGCTGGGCATCAGGAGCGTGGACGAGCTTGAAGCCGCCGCCCAAGCCGGCAAGCTGCGCGCGCTGCCCAAAATGGATGAGAAGTCGGAGCAAAACATCCTGAAGGCTATCGAAGTATTCCGCCGCGCGGCAGGACGCTTTCGCCTGGACACGGCGATGGAAACAGCAGAGGAACTGACGGATTATCTCAAGGAAATCGCATCCGTGGAGCGCGTGGAACCCGCCGGTTCGCTGCGCCGCGGGCGCGAAACCGTGGGGGATCTCGATCTGCTGATCACGGGGAGCGACCACGCCAAGACCGCCGAGCGTTTTTTGAAACACCCCTCCATCGCGGAAGTGCTGGCGCAAGGCGAGGACAAGGTCAGTGTGCGCCTGAAAAACACGATGCAGGTGGATGCGCGGCTGCTCGAACGCGACCAATACGGCGCCGCGCTCATGTATTTTACCGGCTCGAAGGAACACAACATCGCGCTGCGCGACCGCGCCAAGAAACGCGGCTGGAAACTTTCCGAATACGGATTGTTCGAAGGCGAAAAAGTGCTGGCCAGCAAGACCGAAGAAGAAGTTTATAGGAAGCTCGGGCTCGCGTGGATTCCTCCCGAGCTGCGCGAGAACCAGGGCGAAATCGAGCTGGCGGAAGAAAACAAGCTGCCCAAACTGGTGGAGCGGGGCGACATCCGGGGCGACTTGCAGATGCACACCACTGCTTCCGACGGCAAGGCGAGCGTCGAGGAAATGGCCGAGGCGGCGAAACAACTAGGCTATCAGTACATCCTCATCACCGATCATTCCAAGGCCGTCACCATCGCCAACGGCCTCGACGAAAAGCGCGCCGCCGAGAACATCCGGCGCATCCACGCGGCGCGCAAGAAGGTCAAAGGGATTGAAATCTGGGCGGGCGCGGAAGTGGACATACTCGGCGATGGACGGCTCGATTACCCCGATGCGTTGCTTCGGCAATTCGATATCGTGCTGGCCAGCGTCCACTCGCGCATGACCATGCCGGGCGAGGAAATGACCGAACGCCTGATCAAGGCGCTCGCCAATCCTTACCTCCGCATCCTCGGCCATCCAACCGGCCGGCACATCTTGAAGCGCGATCCATTCAACTTCGACATCGAAAAGGTTTTCGCCGCCGCCAAGAAATACGGGGTCGTGATGGAACTGAACGGCAACCCTGAGCGGCTCGACCTTTCCGATCGGCTGGCAAGGCTCGCCAAAGAGCGCGGCCTCAAGATCATCATCTCGACCGACGCCCACGCGCCGGACCACTTGAAGCTGATGCGCTACGGCGTCCTGACCGCCCGCCGCGCTTGGCTTGATAAGAAAGACGTGCTCAATACCTTGCCGCCTCAAAAATTGCTGGCCGCGCTGCGCCCGTTGGCGAAGTAGCTGTCAGTTTTCAGTCATCAGTTTTCGGTGTTAAGTCGCGAGTTCTGAGCAGCAGGCTCCGGGTTCGAAAGCTGTTCCTCGCTCGGGGCGCCAGGCACGGACCTGAACAGCAGGCCTGCGCTACGGTTTCTCCTCGATGGCCTCGACGTCAATTTCGATCAGGACGTCGTCGCCGACCACCACGCCGCCGCGGTCGAGCAAGGAGTTCCAGCTCACCTTGAAATCGTGGCGGTTGATACGGGTGGTGGCGAGGAAGCCGGCGCGAGTGACCGGGCCTTTATCCACGCCCTGGTCCCAATAAGGCGTTTGCCATTCTCCCAGGCATTGAACGTCGAGGGTGACGGGGCGGGTGACGCCGCGGAGGGTCAGCTCGCCGGCCATTTTGTAGTGGCTCGCGCCCACCTGCTCGGCCTTCGCGCTGCGGTAAAGAATTTGAGGAAAGTTCTGCGCGTCGAGAAAATCCGCGCCTTTCAGGTGGGCGTCGCGGGCGGCATCGCCGGTCCAGAGTTCGCTCGCCTCGATGACGGCCTCTGCCGACGACGCGGTAGAATCGTGGGGGTCAAAAATGATCCGGCCGCGGATGTTTTTGAAGTGTCCCCGCACCCAAGTCACCATCATATGGCGGACGCGGAATTCGGCTGCCGTGTGGCCGGGTTCAAAAGTCCAAGCGCGCATCAAAGCCCCCTTCGGCGCGAAGCGCAGGTCAAAAGGATGCGCCGCGCCTTAACGGTGAACTGCTCTTATACCACGGCACGGCCTCGGCCGGCGAGAGCGACTCCCCGTGACGCGGGGCAACCAGTCCCCGGCCGGCGCGCCCGCTCCGAGAAAAGAACCGGCCAGGAGACGCCGGCTGCACTATGATATCCATCCATGGAAAAACCGAGTTTCGATCCTGGCCTAACCCAGCGGTATGAAGCCAAGCTGCGGCGAGTGATCCGCAAGGATGGAGAATTCAACGTCCGGCGGCGCGGCACGACGTGGCGAGACATCCATCCGTTCATTTTCATGATCAACCGGCCATGGCACGCGCTCGTGGCGCTGCTGTTCGGCGGGCTGGTAGGGATCGACCTGATCTTCGCACTCGTCTATTTCGTGCTCGGGGTGAGCCAGCTCCACGGCGCGGGGGCTCCGACGGCGCTGGGGCGCTTCCTAAAGGCGTTCTTCTTCAGCTCGCAGACGCTGACCACGGTAGGCTACGGGACGATCTATCCCACGACGACGCTGACCAACCTGATTGCGGCGCTCGAATCCATGGTGGGGCTGATGGGATTTGCGGTGGCGACCGGATTTCTGGTGGCCAGGCTGTCGCGGCCGAAAGCGCGCATCGGATTTAGCCATGCGATGCTCGTGGCTCCCTACAACGGCGGAACAAGCCTGCAATTCCGCATTGTGAACCGGGGCGTGAGCAACTTGATGGAAGTGCAGGCACAGATGTTGCTGATGACGGTCGAGCAGGCGGATGGAAGTTTGCAAAGAAAGTACGCGCGGCTGAAGCTGGAGCGCGACAGCGTGCTGTTCCTGGCGGTGACGTGGACGATTGTCCACCCCATTGGCGCCGAAAGTCCGCTTTACGGCAAAACCATCGAAGACCTGAAGCGATGGCAGGCAGAATTTCTGATTTTAATCAAAGGAGTGGATGACACCTCCAGCCAGACGGTGCATGCTCGCGCTTCCTACCGTTACGATGAGCTTCTGTGGGGCGCGCGGTTTGCGCCGGCGTTTCGGGTGGACTCGAACGGCGACATGGTGCTGGAAGTGGACCGCGTGAGCGACGTGATCAAAAGCCCCGAGCCGACGCCGGGTAAATGAAGCGAGACAAGTCGCTGTGATATTTTTTCGAGCCCAAAGGCCGCTGAGCGCAACAGGCGGTGGCTGCGGCGCGTCGCTCTTGCCGAGGGCTCGCAAGCTACGGCCCGAAAAAGCCGCTGCACACGAGGCAGTGACGCGGCTGCAGGCTACCGCTTTTTGCATTCCTCCTGCATAATTCTAAATTCATTACTTCTGATTCACCACGGAGCATAATGCCGAATCCGCTCGAACGGCCCGCCGCGGCGATCTTTGACATGGACGGCGTGCTGATTGACAGCAACCCGTTCCACCTTCAGAAATGGGCTGATTTTCTGCGCCTGCACCAAATAACTTTTAATGAAGCCGAATTGCCCAACCGGATTCTCGGCCAGCGGAACGACACGCTGATCCGCCACTTTTTCGGGCCGGAGGTCACGCCGGAAGAATCGCGAAGATTGAGCGAAGAAGTGGAGGCGATGTTCCGTGAAGCGTTTCGACCGCACGCCAAACCGCTGCCGGGGCTCGACCGTTTGATCCGCGAAATGCACGCCGCCGGAATCCCAATGGCCGTGGCGTCCTCGGCGATTTGCAAAAACATCGAGTTCGCGCTGGAGGCGCTCGGCTACCGCAAATATTTCCGACCTA
>JAKAWO010000139.1 GCA_021827255.1 Acidobacteriota bacterium
TTCCGATCTATCGTGGGGGGAATAGCAGCGGGTTCGGGAACGTTTTCTGTTACCAGAACCGACTTCGACCCCTTTTCGTTGTAGCCGACGAGATAACCGAGAGAAAAAAAGACCGCGCAGACGGCTACGCTGGCAAGGAAAATCAGGACCAGATGGCGGGCCGACGGCCCTCGCTCCGCATACGCCGCTTCCGTGGAGTCGAACATTTTGCTTCTCCTGAGCCCAGGTTAGGGATCTTCGGTCTCCTTGACGTTACGTTTTCGCCACAGATGGCGCTGGAGGCGCGAGTGGCGGCGTGGCTGGCGACGGAGCCGCGGAAGGTGGCACCAGGGTGTCCGCCGCCCTCGCCAGGATAGTGAGCAGCTCGATCGGTATCGGAAAGATGATGGTGGTGTTTTTCTCCAAGCCGAGGTCGGCTAGTGTTTGCAGATAACGCAGCGTAATGGTAATCGGCTCCTGCGCCAGGATGTGCGCCGCCTCGGCCAGCCGCGTTGAGGCTTGGAATTCGCCGTCCGCGTTAATTATCTTGGCGCGCCGCTCCCGCTCCGCTTCCGCCTGGCGGGCAATCACCCGCTGCATATCCTGGGGCAGATCCACCTGCTTCACCTGCACCTGGCTCACTTTGATGCCCCACGGTTCGGTCTGTTCATCAATGATGGTCTGCAAGCGGGCATTGAGTTTCTCGCGCTGCGCCAGCAGATCATCCAACTCCACTTCGCCCAGCACGGAACGTAGCGTCGTGGACGAGACCTGCTCGATAGCAAAGCGATAATTTCTAAGCTCGACCACGGCCTTCTGGGCGCTGAGCACGCGATAGAGCAGCACGGCATTCACTTTGACGGAAATGTTATCGCGCGTGATGATATCTTGCGGTGGAACATCCCACGTTTCAATTTGCAGCGACACTCTGACCAGCTTGTCAATGGGCCACCAAATCCAGATCAAGCCAGGCCCCTTATCCGGCGTTTGAACACGGCCCAAGCGGAATACGACCGCCCGCTCGTATTCCCGTAGAACATGGAGACAGGCCATCGCATAAAAAACCAGGATTACCACCGCCACCAGACCAGCCATCGTTGACTCCTTCTCCGCCCTCGAGGGGCTGCCCTTTCGGGCTGCGCGGTTTCCCTTCCCGCCGCCGCGCTCGAGCGGGTTCGCCGGCGGCTCGCGCCGCCCCACCAGTCTATCGGGATTTGTCCACTCGCTCAACCACCAGCGTCAAACCTTCCACCTGACAAACCCGAACCTGCGCGCCGCTCGGAATATTCTCCAGGCCGCGCGCCTCCCACAGCTCCCCTCGCACCCAAACCCTCCCGGTCGGCGTGAGGTCCGTCCGGGCCACGCCGACGGAATCAATCATTCCTTCCTCCCCGGTTACGGCCTTTTGGAGCTTCGCCGCCCACGCCAGGCGCATCAGGAAAATCGTGATGATGGCCAGCGGCAGAGTGACGCTGAGAGACGTGCTGAGGTGCACGTGCGTGCCGGGCCAAGGCGAGTTGATCAAGATCATCGAGCCCACCACCATAGCCACAATTCCGCCCAGCGCCAGAATCCCGTGAGCCGTGAATTTCGCCTCCATCACAAACAAGGCGAGCGCCAGCACGATGAGGAGCACGCCAGCATAGTTGATGGGCAGCAGATGGAAGCCGAACAACGCCAGCACCACGGCCACGGCGCCAGCGACCCCCGGCAAAACGAACCCTGGGTGCGTGAACTCGACGTAAAGACCCAACACCCCCAACGCTCCGAGAATAAATGCGATGTTGGGATCGGCCAGCCATGAAAGAAAGCGGTTGAAGGCGGACATTCGGTACACTCGAATCCGCGCCCCTGCCAGGCGCAGGACCGTCGTTGAGCCGTCGAAGCGGTGAATCGTCTTTCCGTCGAATTGCTGGAAAATCTGTTGTGGCGAGCTGGCAATCGCATCAATCAAGTGATCGTCAAGGGCCTCCTGGTAGGTATAAGACAGGCTTTTGAGCACCGCGGCTTGGGCCAGTTGAACGTTGCGGCCGCGTTTTTCGGCGATGGCGCGCATGTAGGCCGCGGCATCGTTTTCAATTTTCGTCTCCATCGTTTTGCCGACGTGCATCCCCCCGATAACCACCGGATGGGCCGCGCCCGTATTCGTGCCGGGCGCCATCACCGCCAAATCGCCTGCCATGAGAATGAAAAAGCCGGCGGAGGCGGCCCGCGCCCCGCTGGGCGCGACGTAAGTGATCACCGGCGCGTGCGAGGCGACAATGGCCTCGATAATCTCCCGCATCGAATCTTCCAGCCCGCCGGGCGTATTCAGCTCCAACAGCACCGCTTGGGCATGGATTTGATTTGCGAAGTCAATTCCATTGGCTACGTAACGCGCGCTCACGGATTGAACCGCGCCGTCGAGATCCACCTCGACGACCACGGGCGGGTTGGGCGTCGCCCCATAAGCCGGCCACAGCAGGACGCCGGCGAGCCCGAGCGCCAACCCCAGAGTTTGTAAAAAGGATTTCACGTTTAATGAACCTTTCCAACCGAGGGCAAATGCGGATTGGCGTGAATCGTCGCCCTCACCCGCAACGCCCTGTAAGCCCCCGACTTCACTCGCCATCGTTTCGACGGCGACCCGGCGTGGCCCGCCAATCCCTGGAGAGGTCGCCTATCCACCCTTGCCGGAGGCCTCACGGCGCGCGCCCGGTGACACGTGCGTCAGTTTCCTCTGTTTCGCCGCCTGAATTGCCAGTTGCAGGAGCCGGAAGGCGTGGCCGTCGTAGGTCTTCTTAACTCGCGCCAGAGGCAAAAAGTCGGCCGTAGATTCCGCTTGCGGGTTTTCGCCGTGGGCGGCCAGCCAGGCGAGTTCTTGCTGGCGGCCTTTCTGGTTGCCGATTTCGCCAAAAACCGCCGCCAGCAGACTGTGCGCGTCGGTGTCCTCCTCTTCAAATTTGAGATCCTCTTCCAGCGAGCGCGCCGCCATACCATATTTTTTCAAGTACCACGCGCAGACCCCCACGTTGAAGTTGAAGTCAGGGTCTGTGGGGTCGCCTTGATGGGCGCGCTCAAAATCGGACAGGGCCCCCGCGTACTGATCCTGCCGGGCCTTGAGGACGCCCAGGTCATTGAAGACGGCATCTAACGGAATTCGCTGGGCGAGCCATTCAAAAAGGGTTTCAGCTTCTGGATATCGGCCCAGGAAAAAGTCATCCACGCCGAGCAGGAAGCGTGATTCGGCGTAGGAGGGATCGGGCGGATCCAGCTTCTGCAGCCACGCGGCGGACGACTTATAATCCTTCTCCGCAAAGTACTCTCGGCCAAGCGCAAAGGCGGCGCGATGGTCCGACGGATCCAGCCGGTTAGCTTCCTCAAGAAACTGAATCCGGCTCTGTGAATCTCGGGCGAGCACTCCGCGAACGTAACTCTCGAACGCATCTAGACGAACGGGGGGGAATCGGCTGGCAAAATCCGCTTCGCTTCCGGTTATCGCGCCGGGGTCGTAAAAGGCCCGGATTCGCCAAGCCAATTCCGTCACCAGGCTGACCAGGCTCAATAGGTTGCCGGTGGCGGTCATCGGCGGTGACAGCTTGAGCGCCGCGATGCTCAGCACCTGTAAGCGCGTGGTGAGCTGATCGCCGGCGATCTTGAAATTCCCTACGACCGCTTCCTGAACCCCCAGGGTCTCTGCAATCTTGTACTCGCTGGCCAGGGTGAGAGGCGTGCCGGGCGGGAATCCGAGTTGCTCGAAGGCGGTGTTCCGCTCGTTACGGCTCAGGATATAGTTACCCGGGGATTGGAGTCGCTGGCCGATCAGCTCGGCGATCCCTTCCGAGAGCCAGCCCACATTGGGAGTCGGGCTCAGGTTTTCAAGCGGAAAAATCAAAACCAGCCGCGGAGCGGCGGCCGCTGGGCGCGCTGCGATTGCCCAAAGGATTCCGATCCATAGCCCGGCAGATTTCCTCGCCATATCGTGCGTGTTATTATACCACCCGGCCTCTGCGCCCCGGAAAGTCTTCCGTCGCGCGGCCCATCGCGGGTCTCAGCCTAGCGCTGATTTTGCCCGCTGGAGGAATTCTGGGGTTTCGGTTTGCTGCTCTTGAAGATGGACATAAACTTCTTGAAGAACCCGGGCTTCTTCCGACGGGTTGTTGGCGGCGGCGATAACGGGGCCGGCGACGAGACGGTCGAGGATGCGCTGGCCGGCGGAGGCGGCACGGCGGCTGGCAGCGAGGGTCCCGCTCCGGCGGCCGCAGGAGCTGCCGGAACGCCTCCCTCGAACAGCCGCCGCAGGATTCCTCCGATCTTCTGGACTGGGTTCTGCGACTGGGGCTGCGTTCCATCAATGAAGTATTCCAGATGGTCGGTGGTGGGGTCGTCATCGGGGCCTGGATCCGCAGGATCCGCGGAAGCCAACTCGCTTCCACTCACGGGCTTGCCTTGTTGATCCACGACTTCGCTCACGATTCCCGGCGGCGGAGTGAAAGGTTGGGCGTTCTGGTAACCAGGAAGTTGGGTGGCTTGCTTCATGAAGTCGGTCCAAACGGGAAGAGCTGACCGGGCGCCTGAAAGGTCCAGTTGACGGTTGTCATCGTAGCCAACCCACACGGTGCAGATCAAATTTGAAGTGAAGCCGGAGAACCAGCCGTCGTGGGAGGTTCCCGTCTTTCCGGCGGCGGGCAAGTTGAACCCGCGCGCTCGCACCCCTTCGCCTGTGCCGTGGTCAATCACGCTCTCCATCAGGCTATCCATCAGGAAGGCGACGCGCGGGTCGAGCACCGGCTTGGAGATTTTCGGCGAGCGATAGATAACTTTCCCGGATGAATCCGTGACTACCAGAATCGAGCGCGGGGCGACAAACGTTCCCGCGTCGTCAAAGATAGTGTAACCGCCCGCGATTTCGACCGGCGTTGCCACATACGCGCCGAGCGCCATGGCCGGCGTCGCTGCGAGCCCCTTATTGATTCCCGCCGCGATGGCTAGATCACGAATCTTCTCATAGCCGGTCATTTGGGCCAGGCTGACAGTGGCGACGTTGAGTGAAAAAGTTATCGCCTCGCGCACCGTCACCAAGCCGTGGTATTCCTGCTTGTAGTCTTGCGGCTCGTAGGGTTGCCCTCCAAACTGGAACGTGGTCGGCTCATCCATCAGCGTGGTGACCGGAGTAATCAGCGGTTGCGACCCGTCCACCCCGGAGCTCAATGCGGCGGCATAGACAAAAGGCTTGAACGACGATCCCGGCTGCCGCATCGCCAGGGCATGGTTCAGTTGGCTCCAGCCGTAGTTGCGGCCTCCAATCAAGGCAACGATGCCGCCCGTTCTCGGGTCAATCGCCACCAACGCCATCTGGGGCTCGTCGCGCCCGGGCGGCGGGCGCCGGTGCTGTTGTTCGACCTCCTGATCCACTTCCCCCATTCCCAGCCGTGCCGCGCTCGAGGCCGCTTGCTGCAAGTCGAGGTCGAGCGTGGTGTATATCCGGTAGCCCTGGGATAGCAAATCTCGCTGCGAAAACTGGGTCAACAATTGCTCTCGAACCATATCCACAAAATACGGAGCCTCATTGGCTTCGATATTGCCCGCCGTCACACCCAGTGGCGCCGCGGACGCCAGCGCCGCCTGCGTCGCGGTGATGAATCCCATCCCCAGCATCTCCCGGATCACGTAATTTCGCCGCGCGACGGCCCGCGGCGGATGGCTGTATGGAGAATAAAGGTTCGGCCCGCGGATCAGGCCGGCGAGCAGCGCCGCTTCCGGCAAATCCACACGGGAGACGTCCTTGTTGAAATAAGCGTTGGCCGCCTCGCCCAATCCGTAAATGGAAAAACTGCCCTGCTGGCCCAGATAAATATCATTTGCGTACAAGTCGAAGATCTGTTCCTTGCTCAGCCGGTGCTCGAGCAATAGCGCGACAAATGCTTCTTCAAACTTTCGCCGCCAGGTCCGCTGCGTGTTTTCAAGAACGATATTCCGGGCCACCTGCATCGTGATCGTGCTCGCGCCCTGCGCCTTCCGCCCGGCGCGAAGGTCCGCCACGGCCGCCCCGAGGATTCGGTAGAAATTGATCCCCGGATTGGTAAAGAAAGTGTGGTCTTCGGTCGCCACCACCGCCTGGATCAAGACTTGGGGAAGCTCCGCGTAGCTCACGAGGCGGCGCTTCGCCCGGTTGGACCCAAACAGAGGAGTAATCAGCTCGGGCTCCAGCCAGTAATTCGCAAGCTCCGTATGGCGCGGCCCCAGGGAAGTAATGGCCGCCAGCCGTCCCTGGCTGAAGGTCATCGCCGCCGCGCCCTCCTGAATAACCGGGCCATGGAAGAACGAGGTGGGGCCCGGATAGACCTCCAGGCGATTGCCCGTCAGCGTGTAAGCTCCCACTCCAACCGGATTCTCCCCTTCCGCATATCCAGCTCGACGCAACCGCGCGGCAAACTCCTCCGCGTTGGCCGCCTCGCCCGCTTCCACCGGCGTGGGCGCCCCGTAAACCAGCGATGAATTGTGGAAGACGTTTCCGCTCAGCCGCGCGTCAATCAGACGGGAAAAGTGAACATAAAAATACGCAAAGACGATGCCGGCGGCGACTAAACAGAAAAGCCCCGCCGCCAGGAGGAATTTCCGATTCGGCGTCCAGCCTCTCGGGCCCCAGCGCCGGGATTTTCCCCCGCGAGAAAATTTCCGGTTTGCCGACTTGCGTTCGGTGGGCACAGATCAAGTGAGGTTCGTATTCTTGGCTGACGGCGTGAAGTGAAGCGTGAACTGATAGAATGTGAGGTCAATCGGAACTCGGTAGTCCACGCTGATGGTGACGGTGCGCCCCACCGTTACTTGGATGTCGTCGCGCGTTATCGGGAGGCCCAGGTCGCGCGCCTTCCGCATAATTTGATCCTTCACTCCATCCGCGGTGGCTGGCGGGTAGGCTACCGTCGCGTCCACGGCCAGATTGCGAACGAAATCAGAGAGCTCGTAATTTTGAACATAGACCGGGAGGATTTTTATTCCGGTGTAAATAATCGCCGCGATAAACAGCAGCACAATGATGCCCTTCAGCCGGCCAGCTCCCTGCTCCTGAAGCCTCATCATCTCCTCCCCGCGCGGGCGAGCGTCTTGTCTAGCCACGGATTCTCGCCTCGAGCGCCTCCCTCAGCGTTTCCAGCTTAACATCCTCAATTTTCTTTGTCGAGCGCTCGAAGATTTCCGCCAGCCCTTGTTGAAATTTCCGTTTCCCCAAGGTCACGCGATACGGGATGCCGATCAGGTCCGCATCCTTAAACTTGACGCCGGGCCGCTCGTTGCGGTCGTCGAAGAGCACGTCCAGCGCGCGGGCGCGAAGCTCCGAATAGAGTTTTTCCCCCCCCCTCCGCGCGCCCTCGTCATCCATATTGGCCACCGTCAGGATCACGTCGAACGGAGCGATCGGGCGCGGCAGGAACATGCCGTCTTCGTCATGATTTTGTTCCACCGCGGCGGCCAGAATGCGCTCGATGCCGATCCCGTAGGACCCCATCACCAGCGTCACCTCCTGGCCCTTCCCATCGAGCACGCTCGCGCCCAGCGCCTGCGAGTACTTCCGCCCCAGCTTAAAGACGTGCCCCAGCTCGATCGCCGGGGTCACCACGATCGGTTTTCCGCAGCGCGGGCACGGATCGCCCGCCGTCACCACCCGCAGATCATGGAACGCCGCCTCAAAATCCCGGCCCGGCGTTACGTTCCGCAAATGCTGGTCATCGTGGTTTGCGCCCGCGATCAGGTTCCTGCGCCCCTCGAGCGTCCGGTCCGCCAGCAGGCGAACCT
>JAKAWO010000140.1 GCA_021827255.1 Acidobacteriota bacterium
GTAGTCAGGGGGCACTACGCCCCGCGAAACACATAACTGCCCTCATCCCAAACAGTTCCACAGAAAATTCCCTCTATCACAAAAAGGAAGATGCGTCAGTCGCTGCGAATTACCGAGTCTTTCTGGATTGCTTTCCTATGTGGCATCAGAACAGGGAGCTGGCCGAGCTTACATCGGAGTCGGCGGTAAGGTTTACAGTCCCTGGCGGGTCGCCGACGAGGCGGGTATCGGCGTTTCAAAAGGGCTTCAGACCGGCTTCCGATCCTGTTCAGGACGAAGGGTTGGCGCTCGATACTGAGCAGACGCGCGCGAGAGATACAGGGCTTCCCCGCTGTTTTTACTCGGGTGATTTAGCGATCGCATATTCCGCACCGATGGAACTATACCGATCACTGCTGCCTTCGCATCTTGGTCGCTACGAGGCGATGTTCCGCCGGGCGGGCCTCAGCGAGGCCTGGGCGGGAAACCCATTGCCAAGCAGCCAAGCAAGCACCCGCCGACGAGGCGCGCCGGAGAAAGCCTCTGCGCGAGAAACGCCACTGCAACATATTCCTCGTTGCCAGGCCCGCGGGCGAGAGTCACGGCGATTTTTCAGGTTCGGAGCGTTGTGTGGCTCTGCCCGCCGCTGTTTCAGGCGCTGGCTCAGAAAGTAATCTTGCCCGAGAGTTGCATGATTCTGGGGCTTCCGGCGCTGCCGATCATGCCGAAACCGGCAGAAGTGATGTTGAAATTCGGTCCGCCGAAATTGACGCGGTTAAAGGCGTTGAACGCCTCGGCGCGAAGCTCCAGGGTCCAATTCTCGTAGAGCGTGAAGTTCCGCATCACCGCAAAATCCTCGTCAAAGTAGGGCGGATTGCGCAGGTCGTAAGGCAGCGTTCGGGGCGTGTCGCCAAACGCAAACGGCGGCGGGTTCTGAAAGGCCGTCTTGTTAATGTACGGCGTGCTCTTGGGATCGGGCCCGCTGCCGTAACTGCCGTTGATCCGCACTGGGCCTCTAAAGCCAGACGTATAGTTAGCATAGCAAGACCCTAAATAGGGAAGGTCGCAATGGGCCCCAACCGGGCCGAGCGGCGTGCCTGATTCGTACGTCTGGATGCCGGAAATTTCCCAGCCGCTGGCCACATCGCGCGCCACCCGGCTGCCGCTCAGCAGGGAATGTCCCCTCCCGAATGGAAGCTGCCAGACTTCACTGAGGGTCAGGATGTTCGGGATGTCGCATGCGCAGACGGACTTTTCCTGCGCAAAATTGTACCGGGTGCGGACCGCGTTCAAGCCAGAGCCTTTGCCGCCTTTAATGGAGCCGCCGGTCCCGATATCCTTGCTGAACGTGTATGAAATGAGGAAGTAGAGTCCATTCGACATCTGCCGTTGGGCCTCGACTTGCAGCGAATTGTACACTTCGTTGCCGACATCGCCGTATGGATCGCTTAGGCCGTTGTATTGCGGAAATGGCCGCAACATTTGGCCGATGTTGCCGTCAAAGGTCGGGTATGGCAGCCCGACACTGGCCATACCGTGCGCCGCGAGGTTGGAGTTGGCGCTCGCGATGTTGGCAGTCGTCGCGGGTTCATCGAGGAGGTTGCCCAGCACGGCATATTTCGGAAGGACGGTACCGGTCCAGTAGCCGCGCCCGCCGGTAGGAATGAAGTGGCCTTGGCTTCCCGAGTACATAACGGTCAGCACGGTGGTTGGAGTTAACGAGCGTTCCAAACCGATGTTGTACGATTCCGTGACGACCGGTTGACCTCCCAAGTTGGGGGACGCGTACGTCATCCCGCCGGCCTTTGCGCCAGTGGTGGTGTTGAAGCCGGTGTTCAGCAAGGGATTGAAAATGGGCGGCATCTGGAAAGAAGGCATAGTCCCGCCATTCCAACCTGCAAGGGCCGGCGTGTAGCTATTCGGAGCATTGATGATCGGCCCGTTGCCGTAGCCAAGGGCGGGGAAATTCGCCGCCTGCGTGTCAATTCCGCCGCCCAGCGCTCCAGCGCGATCATAGAACATGCCCCATGAACCACGTAGAACCGTGCCCTTCATGAACCGGTAAGCAAACCCGAACCGCGGCGCCCAATTGTTATAATGCGTCGTAATGGGCGTCCGGCAGTGGCAGCTATACTGCCCGTAACCGGCATACTGAAGGAGGCCGGGAACGCCAACTTCAGGATTGGTCAGGTTCGGGTTCATAAAAGTGAGAATATTGTGCCGTTCAACAAACGGAGTCAGCACATCCCAGCGAAGCCCAAGATTCAGCGTCAGCCGAGGGTTAACCTTCCAGTCGTCCTCGATGAATGGGCCGTAACGGTAACTCAAAGAATCCACTTCCGCGGCGGCATTGTAGCCTATGGAAGCGCCGCTCAGGTCGCCCAGCAGAAAGCTGGCATATGAGTTGCCGAGGCCGGCCTGAAGAGTGCCATTGTTGTCAAAACCTGCCGTATCATTGTTGCTGAACTCAAAGACGGCTGGGTAGCTGCCTAGGTCCGGCGCGAAAAAGATGTCGCTCTGCTTGGCAAGGTCCGTCCCGAATTTGATATCGTGGGTTCCGTGGACCCATTCCATGGTGTCCGAAATATCCCACTCGTTGTCGAACTCATCGAATGCTTCGGCGCCATTGCCGCCCCACTGCTCCACGGAATTGGGACCGCTCCAGGTAACTCTCGGGAACGCGGTGTCTGCCTGGCCGGAAGGTAACCCCGCAATGCCTGCTTTCGTCGGATAATCGCCGCTCACGGTCTCGTTGGCGATGGGAATGGCAATGCGGTTGTAACTCAGATTCAGTTGGTTGAGCAAAGTTGGTGAAATCACGTAGGTATCGCCGATTTGGCCCAGCCAAGGCTCTTCGGTGACGCCGCGCTCTTCGGCGTAAGGCAGCGGCATGTGGTTCCCTGGGGCGCCGAGATAATGTCGCTTGCCCCAATCAAAAGCCGCCCAAAGCCGCTCTTTGTCGGAGAAAGCAAAGTCTTCTCTCGTCGTAATCTCGTTGTTGTGATCCGTGTAGGGGAAAGATCCCAGGAAGTTGTTGCTTAAAGTGCTGCTCCCGCCCAGCGCAGGGGGCAGATAGGATTGGAGCGATTTGGAGATCGAGGAAATGTCGCCCGCGGGAATGACATTCGCCTGGCCGGGAATTGGCAGGCCGGTTGTCGGGTCAAAGCCGAAGCCGTCGCGAACCGTGACCCCGTTCACCGTCCGTGTGGTCGAGGGGTCAAAAATCTCGCCCGCATAGATCGGCCGGCCCAAGGCGTCATGCCCCACCACCTTGCTCGTGTTCAGCAGCGCGCTGAAATCGCCCGTCCGCTCCGCCGCTGTCGGGATGCTGATAAACGTCGGGTTGGTGGCTTCGCTCTCCCGAAATCCGTCGTAACCGAAGAAGAAGAAGATTTTGTTGCGCTTGATTGGTCCGCCAATCGTGCCGCCAAACTCATTTTGGTGTATGGGAGGCCGCTGGGAGCCGGAAAAGAAAGACCGCGCGTCGAACACCGTATTGCGATTGAACTCAAACAGATCGCCGTGGAACCCATTCGCCCCCGATTTGATGACGTAGTTCTGCACGCCCTGGCCTTCGTACATCGCGGGCGTGCCGCTGGTGTCAACCTGGAACTGCTGGATGAAATCCACCGCTAAGCCGAGATTCACGCCGCGGTTGTCGTTCCCAAGCTCCTGGTACGTGTCGGGCGACCCGTTGACGTAGGTCGTGCCCGTAAAGCCCTGCCCCCCATTCACGTGGAGAGTGCCGCCGGCTCCGGTGATGCCCGGCAGAAGTGTGACAAAGGAGGTCGGAGCTCGCGGACCGCCGTTCACCGCCAGTGGCAACACCGCGTAAGCCTTGTTCGGCACCGTCGCGCCCAGCGTGCCGTTAGCGGTATTCAGCCGCGGCGGAGCGGAAGTGACCGTGACCTCTTGCGTTGCAGAGCCCACTTCCAACTTCAGATTCAAGCTGACCGTCCCGAGGGCGTTGACGGTTACGTGTTCCTGAGAGTACGCCTTGAAGCCCGACGCCGTCACCTTTACCGTGTAGTCGCCCGGCTGGAGCGGCGACAAGACATAAAACCCGCTCCCCGTTGTGTGGACGGTAATCGCTACATGCGTGGCGTCGTTCATCCCGACCACGGTGGCGTTGGGAACCACTGCGCCCGAAGGATCCGTCACCGTCCCGTGGATGGCGCCGGCGCCTCCGATTTGGGCTGAAACAGGACCGGCGAAAAATATCGTGCATGCCAGCGCTAACCCAACCACTATGATAGCTCTTTGCATATTCTTCACGAGTTATTCTCCTTTAAGAGATTCGGCAGTCGTTCGTTTCCGCGCACTATCAAGCGCGTTCCGTTCTCACATCGAAAACGAAATCCGCGAGAAACCGCGCCCTCCCCCTCCGGCTTTGTGGAATATTTCTTTGGACCCGACAGAAGAACCCGTACACTGAGCGTGAACTTGCTCGCTGCTCTTGCGGCACCTGCTACTTCACCCGCGCCATCTATGACACTCCGCCTGCGTCGCGAAGGTCAAGCGTTTCATGCTCGGCCCACACCGTTCCGCAGCGCAAAACAGCACCACGACACGGCGCATCAGGGTTTGGCGCTTGAAATTGAAGAGGTTCCTTGCTCAGCGAGGCCCTTGCCAGGGAGCAGCCCGCGAGATGTGACCACGGTCGCAATCTATTGCATTGCAAAACGCGGCCTAGCTATACTCGCGCGCTACGCGGCTGAAAAGGGAATCGTTGGGATAAAGGTGATCGACGTTTTGAGGCGTAATGAGCTGATGGGTGGTGAGGACCGCAGGCGCAACATTTTTTCCCAAAAGAACATTCGTGGCCAAGCGAACGATCCCTTCCCCATAGCGTTCAGGGAAGTAGGCCACGGAGCCGAGCAGGCGCGTGCCTGCTTGCCGCATCTCCGCGCGCGCTTCCGGCTCGGCATTTTGTCCTACGACGGCGCACTGCGCGCCGCGCCCGCATTCTTGAAAAGCGCGGAGAGCCCCCAAAGCCACAGGGTCATTCGCGGCGCCCACCAGGGTGCGCTTGAAGCTGGCGTCCCGCAAATGCTTTCGGACGCAATCCAAAGCGGCTTTAAATTCCCCTTTGGCGTCCAGCCGCACGACTCGCCAATGGTCTGAGGCTGGTATGATTTCCCGAATCCCCGCCAAGATGCCGTCGGTTCGCATCCGAATCAAGGGCCCTGCCCGTGAGATTTCCAGCAACAAGATTTCATCCGCGGCGCACTCCCAGTGGTCTTTGGCATAGTGGCCGAGACATCGGCCGGCTATGGAGCCGGCGGCATGGTTGTCCGCGCCAAAATAGACGGCGCCAGGGTGCGGGATATCAATAGCGATCAGCGGAATCCCGGCATTTTGGAATCGAGAAGCCACAGCCGGCGCGGTGCGCTCGTCGATTTGGAACTCAACCACCAGGTCCACGTGTTCGCGGACCAGGCGTTCCGCGTTTTTCACCGCCGCCTTAGGGTCGCGCCGGTTGTCCACCATGATGAGTTCGATTTGCGCGCGTTGGCACGCCCTCACCAGTCCGTCGAAGACCTCACGCGAGAACGAGGAGCTCTGGTCCTGGTCGGCGTAACCAATTCGAAATTTGCGATGGTGCGCGAGCGGGAAGGCCAGCCGATATTGGTTGGCGCCGACCTTTTCGACAAGCCCGCATTCGTGCAAGGTGTAGAGCAGCCTGAAGACCATGCCCTTGTTTAATCTGGAACGGGAAACCACTTCGCGAAGTCCGAGCACTTCCCCCGACTTCCGGAATGTCCCAAGGACTGCTGAAGCATGCAGGACGGACCTGACAATGTACCGGTTATTCCGGGGCGGGGGGGTTGGCGTCGAGGGATCCATAGCATCCGTTTCGCACAGCAACATGCCCTCTGTCAAGAGGGGTAAGATGCGCCTTCAGTGGAAAGGGACGACGGCGCCGGACCTGGGTGGCTTGAGCCGGGCGGTGTGGGAATCCAAGTGATCCAGATCGCACGAGAGATGCGGATTCTGGTGGCGATCGAGGCCGTCGATGGGAGAAAGGGGATCGACTCGCTGGCCCGATTGTGCCAGGAGAAGCTCCAGGAAGATCCCTTCTCGGGTTGTTTGTGTTCCGCACCCGACGCGGAACGTCCATTCGCATCCTCACCTACGACGGCCAAGGGTTCTGGCGGGCGCAGAAGCGGCTGTCGAAGGGGTGGTTTGTGGGGTGGCCGCGCGGGACGGAACCGACCCGAAAGCTGCAGGCCCATCAAGCGCAGTTGCTGTTGGCGGCGGGCAACCCGGAGGCGGCTGCGGCGCCGGTGTGGCGGCGAACTACGTGTCCTGTCAGCGGTGGCAGCGCAAAGCGCGGATATCTTCCTTAGCGGCTTATCGGTCCGTTTCGTCCTCCCGGCCCAAGCCGGGCGTCATACCTAACAGGAAATTAATCGTGGTTTCATCCACGCGGCGCCGGGCTTGGTTATACTGCCATGGCGCGGCCGTTCCGCTCGAAACCGGGCGCTCTCTTTTGTTGGCCGCCAGGCGAGGGAAACATGAGAGTGTGGAAGGTGCTCGCCATCGGGCTGCTTGCAGTCGTTCTGCTGGGCACGCTCGGGACGGCCTGGTGGATCTGGCGGGCTTTTTACACCAACCTGGGGCCCTCGCGGCTGGAGGTTTCCGTCGCGCGGACGGCGCTGAAGGTTCTGATTCCTCCAAGCGCTGGCGACCGGAAAAATCCAGAGCCTGGTTCCGACGAAAATTTGCAACAAGGCCAGGACGAGTTCATGGCCTACTGCTCCAAGTGCCACGGCGAGGATGGCAGCGGGCGAACTCCCATGGGCCGCCATCTCTATCCTCGCGTGCCCGACCTGCGTCGCGCGGCAACACAAAGCCTGACCGACGGCGAGATTCATTACATCATCCAGCACGGCGTCCCGCTGACCGGAATGCCCGGATGGCGGAGGCCCCAGGAATCGGCCGTCCATATTTGGCCGCTCGTCCTTTATATCCGCAGCCTGCGGCCGCTGACCAGAGAAGAGAAGGCTGAGCAAGCGAAGTCAGCAGGCAGGGCGCATTACGTGGGCTCGGAAGCGTGCGCAAAATGCCACGCCTCCATCTACGAGCGGTGGAAGAAGACGCCCATGGCCAATGTGGTGCGCGATCCTCAAAAGGATCCCAACGCGATCCTCGCCGATTTTTCTCACAAGCCATCCTTCGTCACGTTCACAAAGAACCAGATTGCGTTCGTTTATGGCAACATTTGGAAGCAAAACTATTTCACGAAGGTTGGAAATCTCTATTATCCGCTGCCCGCCAAGTGGGACATCGGGGAGCACAAATGGCTTCCGTATCTCGTCCAGCCGGGCGACGACTGGTGGGAACGGTACTATCCGCTCGACGACATGAAGCGCCCCACGCTGCCGCTCTGCGACGGCTGCCACTCCGTGAATCTCGACCTTCATGCCTACTGGACCGCGGGCGTGGAGAAGGTGACGGAGTGGAACGTCGGCTGCGAGCGCTGCCACGGCCCAGGCAGCGAACACGTGAAACGTCCCTCGGCGGATAACATCATCAATCCGGCCCAGCTCGACTCCGTGGAGGACAACGATGTATGCATTCAATGCCACGTGCAGGGGCGTCCGCGCTCGAGTCCCATCCATGGCCAATACTACGACTGGCCGGTGGGGTTTCACGTGGGTCTCCGCTTGCGCGACTTCTGGCAACTCGAACCGCACCGGCTTGGCGTCACCAACTACTACTATTATGCCGACGGCACGGCCCACAAG